>JANOCJ010000035.1:0-18285 GCA_031412115.1 Flavobacteriales bacterium | reverse complement strand
ATACAAACTTATATAGAAAGTTTTACCGGCAAAAAGCCCGACTATGTAGTAAACCCTACCCTGCCCGACTTAAAAACAGGCGCAGCAGCAGCCAATACCTTTGCCATAAACCTTAGCAGCTTTGTTACCTACGCCGAGGCTACCAACATTGCCAACCGCGCTATGGCGGGGCAAACCTATAAAATGGGGCGCAAGCAAATTATGGTAGATAGCCTTAAAGTATTTGGTATAGACAACCGTTTGGCAGCCACAGCATCGCTTAGCAAAGCATTAACGGGCGTGGTTTACCTTAGTGGTATGCCTGTATATAATATTGAAAATGGAAAGCTTGGCATGAGTAAAGTTGACTTTGACTTCAACACCAAAAATGCCTTGCTAAAATCGGCAGCATGGATGCTGGATGGGGTGTTTACTAGAAAGGTAGAGCAAAGCATGGTGTTTCAACTCAACCAGCAGCTCGATTCGGTAAAAACAATGGTGAATGAAAAGCTGAATAACTACAGCTACCAAAACCTGTTCTTTTTAAAAGGCCAGGTAGATAAAATTGACGTGCAGGGCATATACATTGAGCCCGAGGGCATACGTGTAACCGTTGCTGTACGCGGCGCAGCCAATATTATAGTAGGCACCAAAGCACAGTCTAAAGCCGTACCCAAACGATGACCCCACTATCGGTTGTAATAATTACCAATAACGAAGAACGGAACATAGGCCGCTGCCTTGCCTCCGTTAAAGCTATTGCCGATGAAATTGTGGTGGTTGATTCTTTCTCGACAGACAAGACAGAACAGATTTGTGCCGAATATGGCGTACGCTTCTCTCAACATGCGTTTGAAGGCCATATCCAACAAAAAAATTATGCCGCCGGCTTGGCCAAAAACGATTGGGTATTGAGCCTTGATGCCGACGAAGCCCTTACACCGGAGCTGCAAAATTCAATTAAAGAAGTATTGCGTCAGGCTGCGCGCGTCGAAGCCAAGCAATACAACGCCTACAAAATGAACCGCCTTACCAACTATTGCGGCCACTGGGTAAAATATTGCGGATGGTACCCCGATACTAAACTGCGGTTGTTTAATCGCACCCAAGGGCAATGGGGCGGCGTAAACCCGCACGATAAGTACGAGCTAAACGACAAAAGCGCACCGGTAGGTTTTCTTCAGGGCGATATTTTGCACTACAGCTATTATACAGTTGAGGAACATTACAAGCAAACGGAATATTTCTCAATCATAGCAGCCCAAGCGCATTATGCGCGGGGCAAGCGGGCCTATTGGTTCAACCTTATTATCAACCCCACAGTAAAATTTATCCGCGATTATTTTATAAAGCTGGGCTTTTTAGATGGCGCTACAGGCTTTACCATTAGCCGCATACAGGCATGGGGCAATTATTTAAAGTACAAGAAGATTAGGGAATTGGGAACTCTCCCATAAATTCGACACCTTTGCAATAGCATTTACAATTATGGAAGATAAACTGATAGTAGGCATAACACAGGGCGATGTAAACGGCATTGGCTACGAAATTATTATAAAATCATTACTAGACCCTACTATACTTGAACTGTTTACCCCTGTGGTTTACGGCTCGGGCAAAGCAGCATCGTACCACCGCAAAGCCTTAGGAATTAATGATTTTAGCTTCAACATTATCAATACCGTTGATGATGTAAACCATAAGCAGCCAAACCTTGTAAACTGCATTGAGGGCGAAGTAGCCATTGAACTGGGCAGCGCCACTACCGAAGCCGGTGTTGCCGCCGTTAAAGCATTAGAAGCTGCCACGGCCGACTTGTTGGAGAATAAAATTGATGTGCTGGTTACCGCACCATTCAACAAAAAAACCATACAAAGCGAAGATTTTACCCACCCCGGCCATACCGAATACCTGGCCGAAAAAGCAGGTGTTAAAGACTATTTAATGCTAATGGTAAGCGATACGTTGCGCGTAGGTACAGTAACGGGCCACGTTCCGCTGAAAGATGTATCGGCAGCGTTGACGGTTGAAAAAATATTAGCTAAAATAAAAGTGCTTAACCGTTCGCTTATTTACGACTTTAACATACGTAAACCAAAAATTGCCGTGTTGGGCCTTAACCCCCATGCCGGCGATGACGGCCTATTGGGTGGCGAAGAAAAAAATATTATTAAACCCGCTGTTGATGCTGCATTGGCTACGGGCATTGTTGTGCAAGGCCCTTACGGCGCCGATGGCTTTTTTGGCTCGGGCTTGTACAAGCAATTTGATGGTATATTGGCTATGTACCACGACCAAGGCCTTGTGCCCTTTAAAACAATAGCCTTTCACACTGGGGTAAACTTTACCGCAGGGTTGCCGTTTGTGCGCACATCGCCCGACCATGGCACGGGCTACGATTTGGCGGGTAAAAATGAAGCATCAGAAGAGTCGATGCGGGCAGCTATGTATTTAGCGGTTGACATTTACCGCAACAGGCTAATGTATGAGGATGTAAATGCCACCCCATTACCATTTACCAAGCTGGCCAAAGAGCGATAGATGACTTTAAAACAAGCCTATATAATTTGCCTGCTAGCTTTTGTTACGCTTTGCTTTTTGTTGCCCGAAACGGGCCGCTACGATACTTCTTTTTGGGTAGATTGGGCCCGGGGCATGCAAACCAGCGGCCTTGCCCATGCCTATAGTATTGACGACCTAAACTACAACCCGCTGTATTTATATGTTTTACGCATTTTTGGGTACTTTGTAAAGCCCGACGGTATAGAGCAAAACATTAACCTGCTGAAAATTTTTACCCTTATTTTTGATATTGGCGCAGTGGTATTTTTAATGCGCTGGTTAAAGCAAAACAACGTCGATTTTTTTGCCGCATTTTTCATCCTGTTTAACGTAGCCTATTTGTACAATACCCTTTGCTGGGGGCAGATAGACGCAATACATACCACACTGATATTTGTGTCTTTTGTAATGGCTACACATCAAAAATTCACAGGCAGTGTACTGTTTTATTTGTTGGCGCTAAATGTAAAAACGCAGGCTATATTATTCCTGCCTCCGTTACTATTATTGTGGCTGCCGCTACTGCGTTTAACAACAGCTAAAACGTATGTAAAAACACTATTGTGGTTGGTGGGCATACAGGTAGCCATTGTGCTGCCCTTTATTTTAAAAGGCACCATTGGTAATGTGTGGGATAACCTTGTAGGCGTGGTAGATTATAACCCGTACTTATCAATGCGGGCGTACAATTTTTGGTACTTAGCTACTTGGGAAAAAGAGCCTGATATTCCGCGGCATATTTCAGATATGGATACCTTCTTTGGCATAACGGGCAAAACATGGGGATTGGTGCTGTTTTTCCTATCGTCGGCGCTGGCGCTGCTGCCTATTTTACTAAAAGCTATTGTATACACTATAAAGCGCAAAGCTTTTGCTTTTGCCAATGCCGAACAAGTTTTTTTGGCGTTAACATTAGTGTCAATACTATTCTTTTACTTCCCCACTCAAATGCACGAACGGTATAGCCACCCGGCGGTTTTATTTGCGGGTGTATACTTTGTACTAAGCCGCCGCTGGGTTATTTTTCTGTTTATATCGTATGCCTATTTAATGAATATAGAATCGGTAGATAAATGTTGGAATTTGAAAAACTACCATACTTTTATCTTCGACCCACGCCTTATTGCCAGCCTATTTACAGCAGCATTGCTAATAGGTATGTGGCACCTGTACCGAAGCTACAATTTTAAGGGTGATTTAATTGAGTTGAAAGGAGTGCTGCAAAACTAAAACACACAATAAGCCCAAAAAACCAAAACCAATGCCACTAAAACAGGCCGTTTACATTTGCGTTGCATTTTTTGTGTTATTGTGTTTTATATTGCCGTTACCGGGCGGCCACGATACTATGTTTTGGGTAAATTGGATAAAGGGCATGCAAAAAATCCCTTTTGCTCAATGTTATACTATTGACACATTAAACTACAACCCGCTATACTTATATTTTCTTAATGCATATGGCACAATAGTGCCTGAAAATGCTGTGCATTTCAATATTAATTACCTGAAAATTTTTACCCTATTATTTGATGTAGGTGCAATACTATTTTTAATACGCTGGTTATCTAAAAACAATACAGCAATCTTTAATGCATTTTTTATCCTGTTTAATGTAGCATACTTATACAATACGCTATGGTGGGGACAAATAGACGCAATGTATACAACGTTAGGATTTGTTGCTATTGTAGCTGCTATTGAAAAGCGTTTTATTACTAGTATATTATTTTTTTTAGTGGCTGTAAATGTAAAAACACAGGCTATTATATTTTTTTCTGTATTAGCACTAATATGGCTGCCACTACTTAGAGGGCAAAAGCTCTCACTCTACATTAAAACAGGTTTATTGGTTATTTTTTTACAAGCCATAATCTTCTTACCTTTTATAATAGCAGGAACCCTTTCAGATATATGGCACAATTACATTAACGTTTCAAGCTACTATAAAGTAGTCTCATTAAAAGCCTACAATTTTTGGTTTATATGCATGTGGGAAAATAATTCAGATATCCTATACAATACCCCTATCACTAATACTTTTATAGGTATAACGTATAAAATATGGGGTATATTATTATTTTTCCTTTTTACCGTTATAGCGCTGCTGCCACTACTTATTAAAACATTATTGTATAGCATTAAAGGCAAATCATTTTCATTTGCCAATGCTGAGCAACTCTTTCTAGGCCTTACATTAGGGGTACTGGCATTCTTCTTTTTTCTTACTCAAATGCACGAACGCTATGCGCATCCTGCCATACTTTTTGCAGGTATTTATTTTGTATTAAGTAGGCGGTGGCTTATCTTTCTGCTAACCTCTTACGCTTATGTAATGAGTTTAGAAACATCTGACAAGTGTTGGAAATTGAATTATGGCACGCTAATCTTCGACCCGCGGCTTCTTGCTTCGGTATATGCTATAGCCATTGTATTGGGCATATGGTATATGTATAAGCGTTATAATTTTAAGGGTGATTGGGTAGAATTGAAAGAAGGCCTGTTTAATAAACATCGGGTAATTCAGTAACAACAGTGCTCATATCAACCTCTAAAATAAAGGGTTGAAACACTTGCGAGATATACAATTTGCCTTTGTATAAAATAGCGGTAGAGCCTGTGCTAATGCGGCTTCCATCATCAACAAAAATACGCTGTATAGTTTCGTTGCCTGTTTTTATATCAACAGTATATACATGCGTAGGCGATTGTTTTGCCGGGTTTAAAGCATGTTTTAAAAACTTAATAGGCTTTGGGTGGCAGGCTACTACAAGTGTGTTGCCACATAGCATAATATTATCTTGCCCATAAACAGGCAGGGCATTTCCCAGTGTATTTCCGTTAGGCTCAGCACCCATTGTGCTATAATACAATGCCTTTTGCTGCACGGTTGATACAAATAAATACCTTACAAGTACAGAGTCGCGGGGAATGGCTTTTCCGGTCGAATCAATTTCTGAAACCCCTGCTTTATAGAGGCTTTCGTACACGCCATTGGCGTACGCCAATTTATCAAGCACTTGTTTTATGCTCCCATCGGGCATTACACAATACACGGTTGATTTTTTTAGCTTCCAAAATTTTTCCCACAGGTAGCTTCCTTTACCACTATCGTTAGTAAAATATATCCTCCCTTCGCGGTTGCCAAAACAATCGTTTGGCGATATTAACTCGGGCCCGCTAATGGTGCGTATGTGTAGCAGGGTGTTACCCTGTATCTCATACACTTCTATATGGTTTTCTTTTACTTTGGGCGATGGTTTGGAGTGGTTTACTACATACAACATTTGCTTACCGTTTACATTAGCAATGCTAATACCGTGCGGATTAAACATAGCGCCTACAGGGCCGCCCTTTCGCTCCATAGCAACGGCAGGCTTGCCATCAAAACCATATTGCATAATCTCGCCAAAGGCTTCATACTTTATTTTTTTGGTGCTTTCGCGGCGTTGGCTGCACGATATAATTAAGCGTGGCGCTCCGGAAGATGAATCAAGCTCCATATCCTCAGGCCCGGGGCCGCAAACTATTTGCTTGCTGGTAGCCTCGGTATTTTTAGGCATTGCAGCGCATGATGCCAATAAGGAAACAGCCAAAAAAGTATAAAAAATATATCGTAAAACCATTGTGCTATTTATCAAAAGGATAAAAAATATTATTCGTAGCGGAGGGCCTCAATAGGGTCGAGTTTAGATGCTTTAATGGCAGGATAAATACCCGAAATAATAGCTACAATTAGGCACAGCACAACGCCCAAGCCAATCCACACCCATGGCACTATAAAGCCCGTACCTAACAACAATGCAACACCATTGCCTATTAAAATACCCAGAAAAATGCCAACAAAGCCGCCTATCTGTCCTATTACAATAGCCTCAACCAAAAACTGGTTGCGTATGGTTTGGGCTTGAGCGCCAATGGCTTTTCGCACGCCAATTTCGCGGGTACGCTCCGTTACCGATACCAACATTATATTCATCAACCCAATAGCCGCGCCAAATAGTGTTATCATACCTATAATAGTGGCAAACAGCGTTGCATATTGAATATTATCAATAAGCATAGATGCAAGGCTATCGCTTTTGGTAATGGTAAAGTTATCTTCGGCATCAAGGCCTACGCGGCGTATTTTGCGCATAAGCCCGGTAGCCTCGGCTGTAGCGGCATCTATAGCCAGTGCGTTGTTGCTCATTACACTTATAGCAAACGACATTTTACCGTTGGTGTTATAATACACACGGGCATTGGTAATGGGTATAATGGCAATTTTATCGCCCCCAAAAGCAAAGCTCGAACCTTTTTCTTTCAGCACCCCAATAACGCGGTAGCGCATGCCCCCCAAGGTTATAAACTTATCTATAGGGTTTATTTTTTGTGTAAAAATACTGGTAGCTACTGAGCTGCCCAGTATAATAACCGGCGCTCCGGATATTACTTCTTGTGTTGAAAAATTACGCCCATAACTAACCTCGTAGCCCGATGTAGTTACATAGTTTTCATCGCCACCCCATACCAACGTGTTGGGGTTGGTTTTTTTGCTGCCGTATTTTAGTGTGCCTATTTGCGTAGCCATACTTGATACGGAAACAACAGCCCCCTCAAAACCAAACTCGTTTTTAAAGCGGCTGGCTTGGTCAAACGTAATAGTTTCAAACCTTTTTTGTTTGGTGCGCTTGCCAAACGATACGTTGCCGCTACGGTTGCGAATAGTAAAGGTATTGGCGCCCATACTGGTAAAATTGTCGTTAATGCTATTTTTAATAGCATCAACCGATGTTAAAATACCCACCAGCGACATGATGCCAAAGGCAATAATAAGCACCGTAAGTATTGTGCGCAGCTTTTGGCCGCTTACTGCAGTAAGTGCTATGCGTATATTTTCTCGTACTAATGAGGTACTGGCCATGGGGCTAAATTAGTAAATACCTTGATGAGGGCAGTTATATAACGTAAAACGTTTAAAGCGGAGAAAAATTATGTTAAGTATAAACTCTCTACCTAAAATAGATGCTGTACAAGTTAACAAATAGTATCAAACCCAAATTGGATTGCATCACCCGCAAAAAAATTTCTTTTAAAAAACTGTTTATCATACTGTTTCTAAATTACAAAAAGGTGTATAACATATCGTCTTTTTTACTACTTTCGCGGCGTATATTTACACTAGCACCCTTATTCAAATGTTGGCTGAAAAAGCCCTTGTGGCGGGCAAAGTTGGTACAATGGTAAAAGTAAAAGAGTTTGTGCGGTTAATGAAGCTCCGCCTTAGCTCGCTGGTTGTTTTTTCGGCCGGCATTACATACCTTACCGCAACCCACAATATTAACTGGTTTACCCTACTGTATTTGGTAATTGGCGGCATATTGGTAACAGGAGCCTCTAACGGTTTTAACCAGGTTATAGAGCAAGATACCGACAAGCTGATGGCCCGCACGGCCGACCGCCCCTTACCCACCGGCACCCTTACTACTTTTGAAGGCTTACTCTTTTGCTCCATTATTGGCGCTGTAGGCATTGCCATACTTTGGCTGCAGGTAAATATGCTTAGTGCAATACTGGGCGCTTTGGCCATTATACTATATGCCTTGGTATATACTCCTATGAAAAAACGCAGCCCCGCTGCGGTATTTGTAGGCGCTATACCCGGTGCCTTGCCTACTATGATTGGCTGGGTTGCCGCAAGCGGCGATATAACCCTTGGCGCATGGACTATGTTTGCCATACAGTTTTTATGGCAGTTTCCGCACTTTTGGTCTATTGCCTGGATTTTGGATGATGATTATAAAAAAGCCGGCTTTAAAATGTTGCCATCAAGCGGTGGCCGTAGCGAACAAAGTGCCATGCAAATGCTTATATATGCTTTGTTTTTAGTACCCATGGGCTTGTTGCCGTATATGTTTAAAATATCGGGGCTTATATCGGGCATTATTGCCGTAGTATGCGCTTTGTTGTTTGCGTGGCAAGCCTACAAACTATTGAAAAACCCTGAGGTAGCAACGGCCAAAAGGCTAATGTTTGCCTCTATTATATACCTGCCCGTAGTACAGCTGGCATACATGTTTGATAAAATTTAAAGTAAAATGGTAGCAGAAGTAGTTGACATACAAGAAGGCCAAAAACAACGGGCTAAAGTAACCATGTTGTGGATTGGCATAGTGGCTATTATCATGTTTTTTGCGGCCCTAACGTCGGGCTTCATCCTATCTATGGGTGGGCCAAAATGGATATCGGTTGATGTGCCACCCGCATTTATTTACAGTACATTGGTAATTATTGTTAGCAGCGGCACCATGTATTGGGCACAGCTATCGGCCAAAAAAGGCAATAGCGGCGGCATACGTTTAGGCGTTATGCTTACCTTTTTGCTAGGCTTAATTTTTGGCTATATGCAATGGGTTGGTTTTGTAACATTATTTGAGCAAGGCCATGCATTTTCAAGCAAAAACACTGCCGATTCGTTTATGTATTTGCTTCCCGGAATGCACTTTGCCCACATTATAGGCGGTTTAATAGCCCTTTTAGTGGTTGCAAGGCGTGCCCGCAAAGGAAAATATACTGCCCAAAACCACCTAGGAGTAAGGCTTTGCGGTATTTATTGGCATTTTTTAGATATTTTGTGGCTATACCTATTCGCGTTTTTGTATTTAATTCGTTAAAATTGCACCCTGAAATTATTGAATAACCCATTCCGTTATATACATGTCTGCACACACTGCTGAAATTAGTACTGAAAAACCTTCGTGGTTTGGTGGCGTATCGCCTTACAATGTGAGCTATGGTAAGCTCATGATGTGGTTCTTCCTTGTATCTGACGCTTTTTCGTTCTCGGGCTTACTTATAGCCTATGCGTTTCAGCGTTTTAACCATGCCGATACTTGGGCTGTTCCTGATAAAGTATTTAAAAGCTTTCCGTTTTTAGAGGGTGATTTCCCTATGATGTATGTAGGTTTAATGACCTTCATCCTTATCATGTCGTCGGTAACAATGGTATTGGCTGTTGAGGCCGGCCACCGTAACGATAAAAAAGACGTTATAAAATGGATGCTGTTTACCATTATTGGTGGTTTTACCTTTTTAGGCTCTCAGGCGTATGAGTGGTACCACTTTATACACGGTACCGGCACCGGCGGATTTTTTGAAGGCGTACAATACTTTGGCGCTAACCTTACCCACAATGAGTATGGCCACCCCGATTTTGGAGGTTTCTTCTTCTTTATTACCGGCTTTCATGGTTTTCACGTATTTAGCGGGGTTGTCATCAACATCATCATCTTCATCAACGTATTGCTTGGCACTTACGAGCGCCGTGGCCATTACGAGATGGTAGAGAAAGTAGGCCTTTACTGGCACTTTGTAGACTTGGTTTGGGTATTCGTATTCACCTTCTTCTACCTATTGTAAACTAGCTTTAAAAAAATCTTTAACACAAAATAATTACTGAGTATGGCCCATTACAATGCACAACCCGGCGAAATTCCAAAACCACAAACCCGTTGGATTTGGAAAATATTTGTGTACCTATTGGCAATTACCCTTATTGAGGTTGTTGCTGCCCTGCCACAAGTGCGCGACAAATTTCCTGCACCATGGGTATTTAAATCATTTCTTATAGCTTTTACATTGCTTAAAGCAGGCCTTATTGTTGGCGCTTACATGCACTTAAAAGATGAGGTGCGTAACCTTATCCTATCTGTTGTATTGCCCTTCTTTTTAATTATATACCTAATTGTATTAATGCTTATTGAAGGCTCATACGTAAGCCTTATGCGCTCGGTAATAGAACAGGTATTGGTTAACTAATACATACTAATGATATTTTTTAAATCCCGGTTTTAAAACAAAATCGGGATTTTTTTATTCCTATACAGCAATGAAAAACCAACGCATAATAGTAACAGCAGTTTTACTAACTATATTAATAGTACCATCAATACTATACTTTGCCCTTACCAGCGGCGAGCATAATTTTAGCACACCGCATTACTTTGGGCCGCGCAAAGCCGTAGAGGTGGTAAAAAATGGCCGTACCAAAACCGATACGTCTTACTACACGGTACCTAAATTTGAACTGGTAAACCAAAACGGGCAACCTTTTGGCAGCACCAACCTGGCCGGCAAAATATATGTGGTAGCATTTTTCTCTACCACCGGCGGAGCCGATGATAACCGCATGGCCACGCTGCTAAAGGATATAGAGGGAAAAATAATTAACGACCACCGCATAAAAGGCCGTAACTTTGCCATTGCCGCCATTACCACCACGCCCGAAAGTGATAGCTCAGCTATACTAAAAGCGTATGCCAATCGTCTTAATGCTAACGATACCGTTTGGAATTTTTTAACCGGCCCTAAAGACAGCATTGTAACGTTGGCTAAAGAAGGTTTTTTGCTTAACGAACTGCCAAAACCAGCCCAAGGCAATGATGTTTTTAAGGCCCATACTTTTTTATTGATAGATAAAGAAGGGCATATACGCGGCGTGTGCAACGGCACTATATTAATGGAAACCAACAAGATGGTGGAAGATATAAAAACGCTGTACGCCTGGTATGCACGCCCTAAAAAAGGGCAGAAAAATATTCCGGGGGTTGAACAACATCGTGATTAAATTTGCAGCATGGCGGCACCAAAATGGGTAGAGAATTTAAAGAGGCGTTGGGGATTAACTTCTAACTGGGAATTTGCCGTTATTTTTTGCGTATTTGCCTTTACCGGCACTTTTACCGCAGCCAGTAAGCGCTACTTTTTTGATTACATAGGCCTTGATACCGACCCTTTGTGGTTGTACATACTTTGCTATATAGCCTATATGCTTATAGCCTACCAAATAATACTGCTAACTGTAGGCACACTGGTAGGCAAACCCCGCTTTTTTTGGGCCTTTGTAAAGCGCTTTAGCCTATGGCTGATGAACCCGTTTAAAAAGCGTAAGCCAAGAGATAAGTAGTTGGGGTAAATATGCCTAAAACAACACATCGGCCCAGTCGGGCATTTTGTCAAACAGCGCTTTAGCAAAAGAACATAAGGGTAAAATTTTCAGGTTATTCTCGCGCGCATAGTTTACAGCGGCAGTTACCAGTTGTTTGCCCAGGCCACGGCCTTCGTTACCGGGCTGCACTATGGTATGCTCTATAATAAATTTGCCGGGCCCTGCATTTACGTAGGTCATAAAGGCTATTTGTGTGCCGTTTTCTTCTATAAAAAACGTACCGTTTTTGTCGTTGTGGGTGTGTTGTATTTGCATTGTTATCTTTAATTAAAGAGGGATTTTTAATCTCCCTATAAATAAAGGGAGTACCCGAACATAGTGAGGGAGAGGGGGTTTTTCCTACCCAAACAAGCCCCTAAAAACTTCTTCTATTTTACTGGTAAAAACAACATCAATGGCAAACTTCTTCAGGTCGAGCCCTTTTTGGTTGAATTTAGAAACAAATATACGATCGAAACCCAATTTTTCTGCCTCCGAAATGCGCTGGTCTATACGGTTTACAGGGCGTATCTCGCCCGATAAACCAACCTCGGCCGCAAAGCAAGTTTTGCTCGGTATCGCAATATCTTCCGACGACGAAAGCACCGCGCAAACCACTGCCAAATCTGTCGCCGGGTCGTCAACTTTTATACCCCCTGCAATATTTAAAAATACATCCTTTGCCCCTAACCTAAAGCCGCAACGTTTTTCAAGCACTGCCAGCAGCATGTTCATGCGGCGGGCATCAAAGCCGGTGCTAGAGCGCTGGGGCGTGCCGTATACAGCTGTGCTTACCAGCGCCTGTGTTTCAATAAGCATAGGGCGTATGCCCTCCATAGTAGCGGCAATGGCAATGCCACTCAGGTTTTCATCCCTATGAGAAATAAGTAGCTCCGACGGATTACTAACCTCGCGCAGGCCTGCTGTTATCATTTCGTAAATACCAATTTCGGCCGTTGAGCCAAAACGGTTCTTAATGGCCCTTACGATGCGGAAAATATGGTTGCGGTCGCCCTCAAATTGCAACACCACGTCAACCATGTGTTCCAACACCTTTGGGCCGGCTATGCTACCATCTTTAGTAATATGGCCTATTAATATAACGGGCGTGCCGCTTTCCTTGGCAAATTTTAATAGTTCAGCCGTGCATTCGCGTATTTGCGATACACTGCCCGGCGAGGACTCGATATGCGAAGTTTGCAGTGTTTGAATAGAGTCGATAATCACTAAATCGGGATTAACCTCTTCTATCTGCTTAAACAGGTTTTGCGTGTTGGTTTCGGCCAGTATAAAGCAGTTTTCATTTTTTATGCCGATGCGTTCGGCACGCATTTTTATTTGCTGCCCACTTTCCTCGCCCGATACATACAGGGTTTTAATGCCCGGTTGGTGCAATGCCAGTTGTAGCATAAGGGTAGATTTGCCTATGCCCGGTTCGCCACCCAAAAGCACTAGCGAGCCATTAACCAAGCCGCCGCCCAATACACGGTTTAGCTCTTCATCAATAAACTTTATGCGTTGTTCGGTATTTTGTTCTATTAGCCCAACGGGTGTAGGCTTATTAATGCGTTTTGATGTGCCGGGCGCTTGCCAGTCGCCGCGTTTATCTTCTTTCTGCACCACCTCTTCTACATAGGTGTTCCACTCGCCACATTGCGGGCAACGGCCTACCCATTTAGGTGCCTGTGCACCACAACTCTGACAAAAAAAAACGGTTTTGGCCTTACTCATTAGGAGTTAAAAACTAAAAGTGAAAATCTAAAAATGAAAGGTAAAAATAAGGCTGTAAGCTAAATAATTTTTACGAAGAGAGGCAAGAGAAACTAACCCCTAAAACCTAGCACCTAGTTTACTTTAGTAAACTCGCGGGTAAGCATACCGCCTTGCTCAAAGTTAGCAATACGCAAAATACCATCATCAATATCAATAATGCGCCATTTGCCGTTGTATTGCCTGTAGTTGGTACCAAAAGTGCTAAAAACCACTCTGCGTTCTGTACCTAAATAATCGCTTTTGCCCCAAGCCGGTGTGCCGCTTTGGTTTGGCGATATGGTTACTTTGCCGTCTTCAAAAATCCAATATTCAGGCGGGTTGTTATTTACTTTAAGCCTTTCCAGTTTCCAAACACCGGGCAGTCGCGTTTTGGTACGGTTACACCCGGCCACCGCAATGGCAACAAATGCAACAACAACCAGTAACGCAAAAACCTTAGTAAAATGCCTCATATTAGTGGGAAAAAGGAATGTAAATATACAAAGTAAAACGAAAAGTGCAAATTTTTTTAGTTTGTCCCCCCCTCCTTCTTCAAAGCAAAGGAGTTAAGGGCTTCTATACATAAAGCATTATATAGAAAACGTTGGTTTAATTTTGTCATTGCCTGCAGCGCTGTCTACCAACAGTCTTACTTTTTTCTTGATAAAAAAGTAAGCAAAAAATCAAGGGCTGTCATTTCTCACCGACAAACTACGGGGCGTTCACTAAACCGTGCAAACTAGTCGCTTCGCGACGTCGAACAGCGCACGCTTTGTTCCGCTGTAGGCGGAACACGTTCACTTTCCTTGTGTGTCCCCGTTTCGAAATGAAGGCCCATCTTTGCTTACGCCAAATTTCAAATCTTATAAGTATATCTTGCGTAAGCAATAAACCGGCCTAGCGTTTTGAGGCGGGGTACCCGCAGAGAAGTGAAGCGTAAAAATCTGCGCTGTTCGACGTTTCGATACTCAAGTATCGGAACTAGTTTGCAGATTTTAGCGGAACGCCCTCTAAGCGGGTCGCCGAGGAATGCAGCCGGGAGCTTTCTTTATCCGTTAGTTAATTGTTTTTTATTGGTACGAATGAACTTCGTTTGCATACTTTCTTTTGCGGTAAAAGAAAGTATGTCCCCGAAGGGAGTAAAGAATATATGAGTAAACCAATGTTTTAAAAAAATTCTATTAGCTATTTTGAGCGCTAATTTTATTGATAATGTTGGTAGTTGAATAGCCCGCCACAATAGGAATTTCCTCTACCCTACCGCCGTTGGCAGTTACCACATTGGCCCCTACAATGGTTTCGGGGGTATAATCGCCGCCTTTAGCCAGTACATCGGGGGTTAGGGCGGTTATCAGGTCAATGGGTGTTTCTTCGTCAAACAATACTACGGCATCAATAAACTGGAATGATGCGAGCAATTCTGCCCGACTATAACCATCAATAATAGGGCGGTTGGCACCTTTCAGCCTAAAAATAGATTGGTCGGAATTTAAGCCTACTACCAAGCGGTTGCCTAACGATGCCGCTTGCGCCAAATACTCTACATGGCCACGGTGCATAATATCAAAGCAACCGTTGGTAAACACTACCGTTTGGCTCTGCAGCCGCCAGCCCGATACTACATGCACCAAATCGTCAAGGGCAAAAATTTTATTTCGCAGCAGGCTCAGCTTGTCCATCCGGTTTTTTCGATTTTGAAAGCGTTAGTAAACTAATGGTACCCAAAATAATGCTGGTTAGTATTTGCGAAATGTGGAACACTGTTACCATTACCAACCCATCTTGCGCAGCAACGCCTACAAGAGTAAAGCCCGCAGTGGCCGTTAATTCATACGTACCGGCGCCGCCCGGCGTGGGTGCTGCCATGCCTAAGCTACCTAATACAAATACAAACAAGCTATCAATAAAACTCAGCTTCAACAACTCAGGTATACCAAAGTAGCACACATACATCATAGCAAAGTAAACACTCCACAACAAAACGGTAAGCAACCAAAAGCGGCCTTGGTTTTTCATGCGGAAAACCGAGGTAATACCTGAAGTAAAATCGCCAATAAAGCCTTTTACTTTTGCACCAAAGGCTGTGCGGGTAATAATGAGGCGCAGAGCCACTAGGACAGCTATTGCAACAACAATTAATATTACTATTAGCGTGGTATTATTTGCTAGTTGCGACAGCTTATGCTGCAAGGGAACAATCAGTAAATTATTCAAGTGTTTGCCCAACATATCAGCCCCGGCAAATACCACAAAAAATATAATAAGCAACAGGCAAAGCACGTCAATAGCGCGCTCGGCAACAACGGTTCCTATTAAGGTGTTTAGGGGGATTTTCTCTTGCCTGTTAAGCACTGTACAACGGGTAACCTCGCCCAGACGCGGAAAAGCCAGGTTGAACATATAGCCCATACTTACCGCTTTGGTAGCATTAAGTAATGATGGATTGTAGCCCAAACCCTTTAGCAGCAAGTTCCATCGGGCACCGCGCACTATATAGCCGGGGATAGATACCAGCATAGAAATAGCAATCCACCAATAGTTAATTTTATGGGCGGCGGCTAGTAATTCATCAATATTTTGGTCGCGAAAAATGAACCAGATAAGTGCAACGGCTATGCCTGCAAACACCAAATACCGTATGGCTGCCGCAAGCTTTTTGTTCACTAGTTTAATTTATTGGTTTCACTGTTTGGAAAGGCCAATGTAGGGGTAAATGTCTTTGCTTCTTCAAAATCCATTATAGCGTACGACATGATGATAAGCAAATCGCCAACGGCTACCCTGCGTGCCGCAGGGCCATTTAAGCAAATAGTGGCAGCGCCACGTTCGCCTTTAATAACGTAGGTTTCAATACGCTCACCATTGTTAATGTTAACCACCTGAACTTTTTCGCCCTCAATAAAGTTGGCGGCATCCATCAAATCTTCGTCAATAGTTATGCTACCAACGTAGTTAAGCTCGGCTTGCGTTACACGCACACGGTGTAATTTCGATTTTAAGACTTCTATTTGCATTGCAGCAAAGGTAATGAAAAACGAATAATGAAAAATGAATAATGAAAGCTGCGCCAATTACGCCATCCAATCCTACACGCTGTAAGCTATCAGCTACAAGCTAATAGCTACATTATCTATCAGCCTTACATCGCCCACAAAAGCTGCAATAAATAGGCGGGTGTTTTTATCAATAATATCAACGGGTTTAAGGGTAGTAGCATCGGCCACTTCAAAATATTCCAGCTTAAGGCCTTCTACTTTGGCAAATTCGGCTTCGGCCCAAGCCTTAACCTTGGCAGCATCAAACTCGGCAAGCTGGCTGGCGGCAAATAATATTTTGGGTATGTTAGACGCTATTTTACGGTCATTATCACTTAACCTCCTGTTGCGGCTTGACATGGCCAGACCATCATCCTCGCGGGTGGTAGTGCAAGCCACTACTTCTAAATGGGCAAAATGGTTGGCTACGCAATTGCGCACTATGGTTAGCTGCTGGTAATCTTTCTCGCCAAAAAAGGTTTTATGGGGCTTTACTATTTCAAATAAGCGGTACACCACATTGGCCATACCATTAAAATGCCCCAGGCGAAACTCGCCTTCCATCACCAAATCCAATCCACCAAAACTGAAGGTTTGCATGGTATAGCCGTTGTACACTTCATCAGGATTTTCGGGGGCGTATAATACATGGCAACCTGCCGCTTCCAGCATTACGCTGTCATCAGCTACGGTGCGGGGGTATTTATCAAAATCGCCACTATTGTTAAACTGCGTAGGGTTTACAAAAATGCTGCACACTGTAACATCGGTAGCCTTTACCGACTGTGCTATAAGCGACAAATGGCCGGTATGCAACGCGCCCATAGTAGGCACAAAGCCAATGGTTTTGCCCTCAAGCGATTGTAAATAGGCCTGTAAGGCTTGGGTGGTAGTAAATGTCAGCATTTAATCGTTGTCAAAACTTTCTATAAAATTATCGGCCGCTTCGTCGTCGTCGTCGTAATCGTCATCCTCTTTTCCGTTCAGTTTATCAATCTCCTTCTTCAACGATTTAATGTCGTTGGTCAGCTCGCCCATCTTCTCCAACAGCGCATCAATGCTGTCGGCCATGCCTTCCTGCAACTTATCTAACGATTGGCTGAGGCCTTCTAAATTTTCGCTCAGCTTGTTTAATTCGTTTTCCATTGGTCAAATGTATAATTTTTAAGCCCCACTCCCTAAATCCCTTCTCCTAAAGGAGAAGGGGGACTTTTTAGCTATTGCTCCCCTCTCCTTCGGAGAGGGGCTGGGGGTGAGGCTCTTTATAACCTTCCCTTCCACACAAAATAATCGTCCGCAAACACCGGCAGCACCGGTTCTTCCTTAAAAATACCGTAGACCGACGAGCCGCTACCACTCATAGATGCATAGATAGCACCGCTAGTATACAGTTGCTCTTTTATCTCCATTATTTGCGGAAATTGTTTGGCTACACTTGCTTCAAAATCATTCACTAATAGTCCTTTCCATTTTTCAATAGGCAGTTGCACAATGTCCTTTATATTTTTATCCGGCATAGCCGGGATGATGTTGGCAAAGGCCGCAGCGGTTGATACGTGGATGGGTGGTTTTACTATCGCTATATAATAGCCCTCAAGCGATAAATCAATGGCCTCAAACTCATCGCCCCGGCTAAAAACATAGGCCGGTTTGTTGGGAATAAAGAAGGGGCAATCGCTGCCCAGTTGAGCGGTGTAGCCTTGCATGGCGGCATCATCTAACCCCAGCTTAAAAACATCATTTAGCAATTTGATAAAAAAAGCACCATCGGCCGAGCCGCCGCCAATGCCTGCGCCGGTGGGAACTAATTTGTGTAGATGGGCTTTAGCTATTGGCAGATTATGCTCTGCATCAATTAAGTTATATGCCTTTACCAATAAGTTATCGGCCGCTGTACCGGGAATTTCAATGCCGGTAACAGCCAATTCCAATTTGCCGATAGTGGTATAATCTACCGCAAGTGGTTTAACTTGCTTTTCATCTGCTCCCTCC
>JANOCJ010000034.1:0-13283 GCA_031412115.1 Flavobacteriales bacterium | reverse complement strand
GGCGCAGGTAGCTATACTGCCATCGGCAAGTATTACGGTATTGCCTATCATTTGCAGCCCGCTTATAGCATTTGTTTTATCCCAAATAACGTCGCCAGCGGCATTGATTTTTAAGTAGATAAGCGCGTCAAACCCAACGCTGCTGCCGGTTAAAAGGTAATCGCCCTGCGGCGTTTCTACTATATGGTTAGGCTGCTGCTGAAAACTAACGGCATACGTGTTTTGCCAAAGCATAGTGCCATCTTTAGCTATTTTAACTATGTATATGTTCGAACTAAAATCGTTGCCTACGGCCAGTATATTACCGTCGGCTGTTGGTATAATGCATGTTGGCCCTTCGCCGTTATAGCTGTTGTTATAAAGCAAATTGCCACTGCTGTTTAGCTTTAGTATAAACAAGCCAAACTGGCCCGATGCTGTTACGTACAGGCTTTGTTCATCATCTTCGGCAATGGCGGTAATACTTGAAAATATACCTGTAGGTATAGGGTGTTGCGTGGTCCAAAGCAGGTTGCCCGTATTGGATAGTTTGGTTACAACTATAGCGCCCCCACTAATACCACTGTAAACAATGTTACCATCGGCGGTTTGGGTGCACGAGTTTACCGATGAGTTAAAGACCACATTGTCGGTAAAAAATATATTGGCCTTGGGGGCAGCGGGCTCTTCATCTTTACACGATGCAAGCGCCAGTAATATAAATATAGGAAGTAACAGCTTTTTCATTTGTGGTTTTAATGGTTGCCGTAAATTAACCATTTTTAGCAATTAAAACCGAACCGGTTATTTAAAATTGCCGTTGGCATCGGTGCGGGTGATGTACATAGTAGGTTCTACAGGTTGCATATGGTATTCTTGTCCTACAATTAAATTATTGCCGCCGGGTTCTTTAAATATTTTAAATAGATTGATATTTAATGTGTTCATGTAGCTGCACCATAAGCTGTCTCCTGATGAAGATAAAGACATTAAAAAGCCATCTTGCCCTCCACCATTTATTTGCTGCATACTATTGCCTATAATAGTGTATGACATATCTGTATTTTCTAACAATGATATTGCTTCTTCGCTATTATTAAGAGTACCTATAATACGCTCCCAAATAAGGTTGCCACTGTTATCCATTTTTAATATGCGTATTTGCCAGCCGTTCATTGTTATACTAGTTTGGCACGAAACCAATTCGCCATTAGCTGTTTCTATTGTATACCCCCTCAATCCATTGGCTATTGTATGAGTTTTAGACCAAAGTTTTACCCCTGCAGAATTTGTTTTCATAAAATAAGGACTTGTTCCGCTAAGGTTTTGGTTGTCAGTGCCTCCTGTTAAAACATATCCTCCATCACTTGTCTCTATTATTTGTTCAGCGTATTGGTTATTGTAATCAGAATAATTGACCTTCCATAGAATATTGCCATCAGTATCTGTTTTTTGAAAGTAGAAATCGTTGTTATAAAGAGGTCCATAACTATTAGATGTGCCACCTATAACCATATTCCCATCCGATGCTTTTATTATACTTACGCCTTTGTCCTGGCCATTTTCACCATAATTTTTAAACCATAGCGAATCTCCATTACCGGTTACTTTTAGTAGGGCAATGTCCATTGCATTACTGTAACTACTGCCACATATATATAGATCGTTATTATTATCTTCAGCAACAGCTAGGGCGGAGCCATTAACAACAGTGTATTGTTTTTTCCAAATCAAACTACCTGACATAGTGAATCTTACAACAACAAAAGTATTTTCCAATGTACCACAACCTACTAAATTCCCGTCGGCAGTTTTAATACAAGATTGCGGCGAAGCATTAATGGTAGCAGTAAATACAGCATAGTTAGGCTTATTGGGCAGAACATCTTCCTTCTTACAGGCTGTAAGCAATACTATAGTTAATACTATTAGTAGGCATTGTTTCATAACGGGTACTTTAGCATGGTTATAAAACAAATATACCACCACTTTATTGCCTTAGGTAAAACAGATAAACGATGGTATCGGAAAAAATTAGCTACTAAAACTTTTAGATTTTAACTTTTAGTTTTTTACGCGTAAAGTATTTTAGCCAGTATAGCTTCATATTCTATAGGCGTAGGCACAGTGCCTTTTAAGCGGCTGTTCAGTATCTTTTTAATTTTGCCGCTACCTATAACCTTGTTGTTATCGGTAAACTCAAACGCAAGCCCTTCGTCCAGGCAGCGTTCAAACAAATGGGGCGATAGCAGCTTTACCTTAGCTTCAGCCGTTTGGCCGGGAGCTACCTTTACGTCCTTATCAAATACCTGCTGCCCTGCCGTTTGCATATCGGTAAACCCAAATTTAATTTTGGGCCTATAGCCCGATTTAACCGGCTTTTTAATACCGCCGTCTTCGGTGGTTTTGTAGGTAACTGTTGCTATAAAATCGGGTTTGCTAAAATCCATTTGTATTACTTATTAATTTGGGGCATTGAATCTAACATTTCTTTGTTGCCATAGTAGGTTCCTATTATAACCTCACCTTTCCACTCTCGCCACTCACCTATTCTTTTATCTTTAAAACGTACGCCTTGATGATCAATTTTCCCATCACAATTTCGCCATGTTGAAATTCCATAAGGATAACCTTTGTAAAATATACCTTCAAAGCCGTACGTACCATTATCACATATCTCTCTCCTTAATTCAAAATCACCAACGGTATTGTAGTATTTTTCAAACACAATTTTGTCTTTTCTAAAAGCCCTTTCAATAAAATTGCATCCTTTAGAGTAAGTATATTGTCTTTTATAATTAGTCTCTTGATTATTAACAATATATATTACGCTGTCAGGTTTAATGTCCGATTGTTCTAAAATTGTAGCCTTAGTATCGTCATACCATTTCTCCTCTCGTGTTTTAGCTTTACTATCTGTCTTGATATCATTATTGTCACAACTAAAAAACAATGTAATTAGGAATAAAAAACAATAATATGATTTGCTCATTACCTATCAGTTATCATCTGCCTACGCTTCCGCTACAGCCACAACGTCTTTCTCTATTTTCAAATTATCAATAATAAACAACTGGCGCTCGGGTGTGTTTTTGCCCATATAGTATTCCAAAAGGTCTTGTATAACGGTATCGCGGGTAAGCAATACAGGTTCCAGGCGAATGTCTTTACCAATAAAGTGTTTAAACTCGTCGGGCGATATCTCACCCAAACCTTTAAATCGGGTAATTTCAGGGTTTGCGCCCAGGTTAGCCAAGGCATCGCGGCGCTCATCCTCATTATAGCAATAGCGGGTTTCTTTCTTATTCCGCACCCTAAACAACGGGGTTTGCAAAATAAACAAGTGGCCGTTTTTAACTAAATCGGGAAAGAATTGTAGGAAGAAGGTCAACATCAACAACCTAATGTGCATACCGTCAACGTCGGCATCGGTAGCTATTACAATGTTGTTGTAGCGCAGGGTGTCTATGCCGTCCTCAATATCAAGGGCATGCTGCAGCAGGTTAAACTCTTCATTCTCGTATACTATCTTTTTAGTCAACCCAAAACAGTTTAGGGGCTTGCCTTTTAAGCTGAATACGGCTTGGGTTGTAACATCCCTTGCTTTGGTAATAGAACCACTGGCCGAGTCGCCCTCGGTAATAAACAGGGTACTGTTTAGACGAGAATCGTGATTAGTACTGTAATGTATGCGGCAGTCGCGCAGTTTGCGGTTATGCACCGCGGCACGTTTAGCACGCTCGCGGGCTACCTTACGTATGCCCGAAAGTTCTTTCCGTTCCTTCTCGCTTTGTATAATCTTAACAAGTAGGGCTTGCGCGGTTTCTTCGTTTTTATGCAGGTAGTTATCAAGCTTCTGCTTCATAAAATCTACCACAAAATTCCGCAACGAGTCCTTTCCATCAGGCGCCATAAATTGGCTACCTAATTTGGTTTTGGTCTGGCTTTCAAACACAGGCTCTTGCACCTTTAGGCTTATAGCCGCTATAATAGAGGTACGTACATCCGACGCTTCAAAATCCTTTTTATAAAATTCGCGGATGGTTTTAACCACCGCCTCGCGCAGTGCATTTTGGTGCGTACCGCCCTGGGTAGTATGCTGGCCGTTTACAAAGCTGTAATACTCCTCGCCGTACTGTGCGCCGTGGGTAAATGCTACCTCTATATCCTCGCCCTTTAGGTGAATGATGGGGTAAAGCACTTCGCCGCTTAGGTTGTTGTTCAACAAATCCAACAGGCCGTTTTCGCTTTTATACTCTTGCCCGTTGTAGTGCAATGCCAAACCGGGGTTTAGATAGGCATAGTTCCATATCATGTTTTCCACATACTCGTGGCGGTAGTGGAAGTTGCCAAATATCTGCTCATCGGGCACAAAAACTATTTGCGTACCATTTCGTTTTTCAAGTGGTTGCAGCGGGTTATCTACAGTAACATATCCACGTTCAAACTCGGCAATTTTAGCCTGCCCATCGCGTATTGATTGTACCACAAAGCTGCTTGACAAGGCATTCACCGCCTTGGTACCTACACCATTCAAACCTACAGACTTTTTAAAGGCAATAGAATCGTACTTGGCACCGGTATTTATTTTAGATACAGCGTCAATCACTTTGCCCAAAGGTATTCCACGGCCAAAGTCGCGCACTTTTACGGTACGGTCTTTAATGGTTATTTCAATTTTTTTGCCATAACCCATTACGTACTCGTCAATACAGTTGTCAATTACCTCTTTCAGCAACAGGTAAATACCATCGTCCTGACTGCTACCATCGCCCAGTTTGCCAATGTACATACCGGGGCGTATGCGCATATGTTCGCGCCAGTCTAACGACCGGATACTATTATCATCGTAAACAGCTTCTGCTTCTTTAACTTCTTTTGCCATACTAATCGCTTATAAACTGCTAGTTTACTGCAAAAATACAATTTTTGAGGGTGATATTTTGGAAAAGTATTAACAAGGTTTTAACCTCCCCGTCACAACTATCGTTCTGATACGTCCTACTAAATTAGAATAGACAAAAGGGGTAATGTGTTAAAACAATCACCGAACCTTTTCGTTATCCACTCTGTTACCCTGCTACAATCCTTATGGTTATTAACAAAATGGGTTGTTTTAAGTAATATTTTTGAACATATGTATTTCGTATGGATAAAAAACTACTTTTGCGCTCATTTTTAAATCGAACCTAATTATTAACGGAATATAATTTTTAACTATGTATTGGACTCTCGAATTAGCCTCTTACCTTGAAGATGCACCGTGGCCTGCCACAAAAGACGAGCTTATTGATTTTGCAATGCGCACCGGAGCCCCTATGGAGGTTATTGAAAACCTACAGGAAATAGAGGATGAAGGCGAAGCTTACGAAACAATTGAGGAGATTTGGCCCGATTACCCCACTAAGGATGATTTCTTTTTTAACGAAGACGAATATTAATTTGCGCCATAATTGCGCATAGGCTGACAGCCTGCCATAAACTGCCAAATTAATAAAATGCTTTAAAAAGCCGCAAGGATGCTACAAACTTGCGGTTTTTTGTTATCAATAACTTACCTTTGGCTGCTATTTTGATACAGACAGATAAGACCTTACAATAAATCCACATGGCGAATTTAGTTACCCGCATATTCAGCAAATTTCTCGGCAACAAAAGCGAGCGCGACCTTAAAGAGGTTACCCCTTACGCCGAAGCCGTAAAAAAAGTATACGATAATATAGCTACCCTTAGCAATGATGGCCTTCGCAATAAATCTGCCGAGTTTAAAGTGCGTATTGCCAAACATATTGAGGCTGAAACAGCTGAAATAGCAGCACTACGCGGCAAAGTGGAGACCGACCCTGAAATGGGCATTGAAGAAAAAGAAACCCTTTTTGTTGAGATTGACCGCCTGGAGAAAGAGAAATACACCAAAATACAAGAGGTGTTAAACGATATTCTGCCTGAGGCCTTTGCCGTTGTTAAAGAAACAGCTAAACGCTTTAAGGAAAATGAAAAGGTAGAGGTTACCGCTACCGATTTTGACCGCGACCTATCTGTAAAAAAGGCCAATGTTGAAATTATTGGCAGCAATGCCTACTGGCACAATAGCTGGTTAGCCGCCGGCAACAAAGTAACGTGGGATATGGTACACTACGATGTGCAGCTTATTGGCGGCACTGTATTGCACCAAGGCAAAATATCGGAAATGGCAACCGGCGAGGGTAAAACCCTTGTGGCAACCCTGCCTATGTACCTTAACGCCCTACCGGGCTTAGGCGTACACGTTGTAACGGTGAACGATTACCTTGCCAAACGCGACAGCGAATGGATGGCGCCTTTATTTGAATTCCACGGCCTGCGGGTAGATTGTATTGATAAGCACGACCCCAACACCGACGAGCGCCGTGCTGCTTACAATGCCGATATTACCTATGGCACCAACAATGAGTTTGGCTTTGACTACCTGCGCGACAATATGGCCCGTGGTATTGACGAATTGGTGCAACGCAAACATAACTACGCTATTGTTGATGAGGTTGACTCGGTGCTTATTGATGATGCCCGTACACCCCTTATTATAAGTGGCCCTACGCCTAAAGGCGATAAGCAGGAATTTAACGACCTTAAACCTAAAATTGAGCGTTTGGTTAACGCCCAAAAAACATACCTTAATACCACCCTTGCCGACGCTAAAAAATTGTTAGCCGAAGGCAAAGAGAAAGAAGCAGGCCTTGCCCTACTCCGCGCCCACCGTGGTTTACCAAAAAACAAGGCGCTTATTAAATTTTTGAGCGAACCGGGTGTAAAAGTGCTTCTGCAAAAAACAGAAAACTTTTACATGCAAGACCAAAACCGCGAAATGCCGCAGGTTGATAAGGAGCTTTTCTTTGTTATTGAAGAGAAAAACAACTCGGTTGACTTAACTGAGAAAGGTGTTGAATTGATTACCGAAACGGCTGCCGAGCCTGATTTCTTTATCATGCCCGACTTTGGCGCTACTATGGCCGAGATTGAAAAATCGACCGCCAGCCCTGAAGAACGTTTGATTAAGAAAGACGAGTTGATGCGCGATTTCGCCATTAAGTCGGAACGTATACATACCATTAACCAACTTTTAAAAGCCTACAGCTTGTTTGAGAAAGATGTGGAGTATGTGGTAATGGATGGCAAAATTAAAATTGTAGATGAGCAAACAGGCCGTATACTAGATGGCCGCCGCTACTCTGACGGCTTGCACCAAGCTATTGAGGCTAAAGAAAATGTTAAGATAGAAGCCGCTACCCAAACCTACGCTACCGTTACATTACAAAATTACTTCCGTATGTACGGCAAGCTGGCCGGTATGACCGGTACTGCCGAAACGGAAGCCGGTGAGCTTTGGGACATCTATAAATTAGATGTAGTAGTTATTCCAACAAATCGCCCTATTACCCGTAAGGATGAGCAAGATATGGTTTTTAAAACCAAGCGCGAAAAGTACAATGCCGTTATTGACGAGGTGGAAACCTGCGTTAAAGCTGGCCGCCCGGTACTGGTTGGTACCACTTCAGTTGAGAATTCAGAATTACTAAGCCGCATGCTTAAGCTGCGCGGCATTAAACATAACGTGCTTAATGCTAAGCAACACCAGCGCGAAGCTGACATTGTTGCCGAAGCTGGCCAGGCGGGAACTGTTACCATTGCTACCAACATGGCAGGCCGTGGTACCGACATTAAGCTTGGGCCGGGCGTAAAAGATGCCGGTGGTTTAGCCATTGTAGGTACCGAGCGCCACGAAAGCCGCCGTGTAGACCGCCAGTTGCGTGGCCGCGCAGGCCGCCAGGGCGACCCGGGTTCATCGCAGTTCTTCGTTTCGTTTGAGGACGATTTGATGCGTATGTTTGGCTCGGAGCGTATTGCCAAGCTAATGGACCGTATGGGCTTTAAAGAGGGTGAGGTTATTCAAGCCCCTATGCTTACCAACACCATTGAAAAAGCACAGAAAAAAGTAGAAGAGAACAACTTTGGCACCCGTAAACGTTTGCTGGAGTATGACGACGTAATGAACTCGCAACGCGAGGTTATTTACACCAAACGCCGCAACGCTTTATTTGGCGACCGTTTGGCACTTGACTTAAACAACATGATTTATGATGTATGCGAGAGTTTGGTGAAAGAATACCTTGATGGCCGCGATTACGAAACGTTTAGTTTAGAGGTTATCCGCCACTTTTCGGTTGAAGTGCCTATTGACGAAAATGCCTTTTTAAAGCAACGCGCCGAAGAAACTACCGAGCAGTTGTTTGCTAATGTTATAGAGGCTTACCACCGCAAAACCGCACACACTGCGCAAACGGCTTACCCTGTTATAAGCGATGTGTACAAACAAAGCGGCCAGCAGTTTGAAAATATAGCCATCCCACTTTCTGACGGTATTAAAACCATGCAGGTGGTGGCCAATCTTAAAAAATCGTACGAGAGCCAAGGCCGCGAGTTGATACACATCTTCGAACGTTCTATAACCCTTACCATGATTGATGAGGCTTGGAAAGAACATTTGCGCGAGATGGACGACTTGAAACAGTCGGTACAAAATGCGGTATATGAGCAAAAAGACCCCTTGTTGATTTACAAGTTTGAATCATTTGAACTGTTCCAAAAAATGTTAGACCGTGTAAATAAGGATATTGTTTCTTTCTTATTTAAAGCAAGCCTGCCAAATAATGAAGCACCTTTGCGCGAAGCACGCCAGCAAGCCCCGCAACCTAAGCTTAAAACCAGCCGCGAGGATGTATTAAGCGGTGGCGATGGACAACAAAACCCTAATCAACAAGTGGCAGATACCCGCGAGGTAGTTAAAACCGCCCCGGTGCGTGTAGAGCAAAAGGTTGGTAGGAATGACCCTTGCCCATGTGGCAGCGGCAAAAAATACAAAGCCTGCCACGGCAAAGATGAAGTATAGTATAACCGAATTATAGCAACGGGGCTTCCACCCTAAGCAAATAGTACAGAAGTCCCGCCTCGGCGGGACTTTTTGTTTCTCAAAATATTTTTCTCAAACAAAATCAATCCCTTATCTCCTACCCTGCAATTATTTCATCACTAAAAGAACAAAACAACTTTTACCAATGTTTACCATACAGAAGCACGATTAATAAGCTTCTGCCAAACTAAATAAACACATTATAGCAGAGAGGCTCACCCCTCAAAGCAATAAAACGAAAAGCCACCCTCGGGTGGCTTTTCTGTTTTGAAGTATTTCGTCATTGCGAGCGTAGCGATGCAATCTGTTTTATGGTTGTCATCCCGAGCTTGATTCGGGATCTGTAGAAACCACAGTCTTTTGTTATTAGATGCTGAAACAAGTTCAGCATGACAAATTCTCTTCCCTCTCGGCTCTCACCTCTACCCTACTTCTCCACTTCAGCCCAAAGGTCTAGACAAACATCATTTGCGGTGGCTAGATGGTAATCGCCAGTAGTTACATCTGTTACCATGCTGGTGTTATCATCCATCAGCTTTTTGCGTTGCCAGCGGTTTAAAAATTCGTAAGGCAAGCGGTATGCCCAAAGCGGCAGGCGGTTTTCAAGGCCCAGTATATCAATCTTCTTAAAACGTTGTACGCTCTTCTTGTTCTGCTCGTAATAATCCATTACGGTTTGGCTGCCATATACGCCCTGCATGTTTACTTTGGTAAAGTATTTACTCAGCAACTTACGCAAACCCTCGACGGTGTACTCACGCTCGTGCCAAGGGTTTCGGCTAAGCGTCATATAAATATTGGGTGTAGTAAAGTAGCATTTGCCGCCAGGTTTAAGCACACGGTAAATTTCCTTCACAAACAAATCATCGTCTTTAATATGCTCTATTACCTGAAATACCACCACATGGTCGAAGCTATTATCAGCCAAGCCACTCAGCGGCGGCATGTTCATGGCTATTAAATTCCATGTTGGGTTTTCGGCTTTAAGGCGGGCAATAAGCTCTTCGTTTTTATCAATTCCGGTAATGCTATTGGCGTTGCCGCTCATTATCTTCATGCCCCGGCCAATGCCTACGCCTAACTCTAACAAAGCGCCACTTTGAATAAATTTAGCAGCTTGCTCGTAAGCAAAGCTCTGGCGTTGGCGTATTACATTGTCGGTATCAAAAAGAACCGATGTTTCGGTAGTGTATATTCCCATTTTTGGAACTAAAAACTAAAATCTAAAAGTTAAAATCTAAAGCAACAGTCATTCTGCATTATGAATTTTGAATTCTGCATTACAACTTCACTCCTACCTTCTTCAATACGCGTTTAATGTTATTCTTCAAACCTTCTTTTACGTCGGTTTTTATTTTCTTTATAGCACCTTCTTCAGGGCGGGCTTTAAATACAGTATCGTGGTATTTATTCTCACCCCCCTCGTGCTCTTTGGTGTAATAATAGTTAAAGAATGATTTGCGGCTTTCGCCCGGCGGTATGGTTATTTTACCATAGCCATGGTATGATATCTGGCTCGATTCAAAAACCACACAGCGGTTCCACGATGGTAGGTACGATGCGCCCAGTTTACTTACATCGGCATTCCACATTTCGCTATGTCCACCATATTCTTCTTTCCAGTTTTTATTTAAAAAGATTAATAGGTTTAACCTGCGATGGATGTTAAGATTGGGGTGTATGTTAAAGTCTATATGAATATCAAGGTAGCTGCCGTTTTCGCCTTGGTGCACACCTGCGCCTAGCGGGTCGTCTATACTAAAAACCTCTTTAATGCCGGTTATCTTGGTCAACCATTCATTTATCTCAGGCTGTGCCAACTGGTCTTTCAACTGCTGAAAAGCAGGGTTGAATTTAGAGAAATCCGTTCCTTCTGCTTTCTTTTCATTCAAGCCGTTGTATTTACGGGTCATTTCATCCGGTGCCGGAAAATTCTCATACAGCTTATTGGCAAAATCTTCTTTTAAAAAACTGTCAATATAAAAGTGGCGGTACGGTGGGGTTTCGTTAAAGTATTTCTTCAACTTTTCAACCGTGGTATCACTTAAAACTTCGGGATTAAATACACTTTCCATTGTATGTTTTTTTAGGGCTAAAGTATAACTGCTAAAGCCCTTTTAAAATGACAATAATCAGCTTATGCCGTTAGTTTGTTTGCCTTGGCATGGTCGGCCAAAAATTTCTCCAAACCACTGTCGGTTAACGGGTGTTTTAGTAAGCCTAAAATAGCATCAAGCGGGCAGGTAGCCACATCGGCGCCCAGTTCAGCACATTTAATAATGTGTAATGGGCCGCGGATAGAGGCGGCCAATATTTGTGTTTCGTAACCGTAGTTATCAAATATTAAACGTATTTGGTCAATCAAATCCAAGCCATCAAAGCTAATATCATCTAACCTGCCAATAAACGGCGACACATAGGTAGCGCCTGCTTTGGCGGCAAGCAACGCCTGCCCGGCCGAAAATATTAACGTACAGTTGGTGCGGATGTTTTTAGAGCTAAAATATTTAATGGCTTTAATACCATCTTTAATCATAGGCACTTTAACCACAATTTGCGGGTGAAGAGAGGCCAGCATTTCGCCCTCTTTAATAATCTCGTCGTAGGTGGTAGCAATTACTTCAGCCGAAACATCGCCATCGGTAATCTCACAAATGTCTACATAATGTTTGTAAACAGCATCGGTACCGCTAATGCCTTCTTTGGCCATAAGCGATGGGTTTGTGGTAACACCGTCTAAAACGCCCAGTTCTTGCGCTTCTTTTATCTGCGCCAGGTTGGCGGTATCTATAAAAAATTTCATGGTTTAAATTTAAGGGGCAAAGATACGCTGATTTAGGGAAATATTAGCATTACCGAAATTGGATATATGCATCATATACATTGGCTATAAATAATGCTATATATAATAACAAAGTAATAATAGCCAGTACCGTTCCGGCCTGTACCATGCCTTTGCCCCTGTAAGCATTTGCCGGCTGTTTTTTATATAGGCTACGGGGCAAAACTGATAAACTAAGCGCTATGATGGCCAATATAAAACCAATTATAGGAATAAGTAATGATAAAATACCTAATATCAAAACAGCTGTTGAATGCGGTAAAAGGGGTAATTGCTGTGGTTGATTGGAATTGGAAGACTGTGTGTGATTTTGATTTTTCAACACTAGAAAGGAATAGGCAAATAAAAAAAAGGTTCCGTATCGCACCGCTACAACCTCCTACCCTTGCTCCGTTCCCGGCCTGGGGGAGTTCAAAGGGAGCTGGTCGTACGGAACCCGCGGCAAAAGTATAAAAAATGCGGTTGGTATTGCATAGTGGAGTAAAAAAATAGTTGCCCCCCCTTTCCCTCACCCCGCCATTCGTTAATGCGAATGGCTTCCCTCTCGCAATGGGTGAGGGAAAGACTCATCTTCACCCACTTAACAAACCCGTGTTTATAAGCCACGCAACAGAATTTCTATCGCTGTTTAATTAATTTTATCTTTGCTCGCAAATCTCACAAAATGGAAACAACGGTAGCAACTGTTTCTCGTAGAAACTTAATTTTAAAATGGGGCGCTATTATAGGCGTATCCGTATATGCAATATCGCTTGTTGGCCGCTTGGTAGGGTTAGAGGGTAATACTATGTGGGGCATTGCTTCATTTATAGTATCAACCGCTATTGTTGCTGCCTGTATGACAATGGCTGTTAAAACATGGCGAGACAGAGGCCTGGGTGGATATATATCTTTTAACAAGGCTTTTTCTACTTCATTTTTAACCGGCTTGGTTGCTACAGGTATTATTTGTCTGCTTACTATTATTGTACTTCAATTTATGGGCGAAAAATTTGCCCAAGAAATGGAAGATAGAAAAATGGAGCAAGTAGCCCAATTGGAAGAAAGCGGAGCTGATGAAGAAACAATTGAAATGACTGAAAAATGGTTTGATGTATTAACCAGCTTACCGGTAATTATTGCCATGATTGTTATAATGTATACAATAGGTTCGGTAATAATGGCGTTAATAGTAGGGGCCATAACAAAAAAAGATAACCCCAACGTTTTTCCAGGCTAATTATAAATGGATATATCAATAGTAGTACCCTTATTTAACGAAGAAGAAAGCCTGCCCGAATTGGTAGAGTGGATTGACAGGGTTATGCAGGCCAACAACTTTAGCTATGAAATAGTAATGGTTGATGATGGCAGCACCGACAAATCGTGGGCGGTTATCCAAGCGTTAAAGCAAAAATTTGCTGGTGTTAAAGGTGTTAAGTTTCGCCGCAACTATGGCAAATCGGCTGCCTTAAACGTAGCTTTTGAAATTGCCGAAGGCGATGTTATTATTACTATGGATGCCGACTTGCAGGA
>JANOCJ010000033.1:0-6103 GCA_031412115.1 Flavobacteriales bacterium | reverse complement strand
AAGCCATGGCGTAGGTTTTACCGCTGCCCGTAGGTGCATTCAGCAAGCCCGAATAACCCTCTAAATAATCGCGCAGCGCATCCTTCTGAAAAGCGAATGCCTTCCAGCCCCGTTGAGTAAACCATTGCGTATGGATTTGTAGTGGTGTCATCTTTACCTCACGCTAATATTTTAGCAAGGTAACAACGAAAATGTAGTTTTGTTATTAAAGATAGATTGCTTCGGCTACGCCTCGCAATGACAGCTACTCCACCCTACCCTCAATAACCGTCTGCACATTTAGCGGAAGGTTTGATAAAAAATCGTAGCCAGTTTTGGTTTCAATAGCATCGATAGACGTTTTATAATGCTGCCAATTGTAGCTGGATGCACTTTGGGTATTAGGCATATCAACAGCTATCACTTTGGTTTTTTCAGTAATGCGGCCTGCATCATTAAGGCCGTTAGGCAATACAATAATTATCTTCCACACGTTTGAGGGGACAACTACTTTGCCTTTGGCAATGGTGCTTTTCCAGTCGCCATATTTATTTTCGCCGCCCTTGCCGTAGCAGCCTGCAATAATGTACAACTCGTTGCCCTGCTTAGCTAACCGGCGTGCATGGCTTTCCAATTCGTTCCAAACTTCCTGGTTGTTTTTAGGCGCTTGGGGAATGATGTTATCCATTAAAAAAGTGGCCTCATTATCGCGCACGCTGCCATCGCGGTCGTCTGACGGGCACAAATGCCCACGGTCGAAACCGCTTTTGCTGTAGTCTTTAGGTGTGACTTTATAACATGCTTTTGGAAGATTTTCATCTTCGAAAAAATTTTCGCTGCGCGGTGCATCGCCCTTCCAAGCATTGCTTAAATGCCAGCTAACCCAGTTGGCAGTTCCCTTGCTGTTGTTGTATGATAGGGTGTATTGCGCACGTTCTATCAATAAATTATTCAGGTCGGTTTTATTGGCTTTTGATGGATTGCCCAAGGCCATATTCTCATCGCGCGTAGCGGGTAAAACAATTTTGGCAGATTCCGTATTGACCCCTTGTTGTGTATGATTGCGTTGGTAAATAAAAAATATCACAAAGCCAATGCATAGGCATACAATAAGAAATATTTGGGAGTTACTCAGGCGGCGCATAGGGCAAAAGTAACATTTCTTGTTCTTTTGGTTCACCGCTATGGGTTTAGTTTTTCACCGATACAATCCCTCCCCTTTTCGCTTTGCGAAAAGGTACTCCCTTTACAAGGGAGAGCTTTGTTCAGGAGCATTGCCGGAAGTTGTATTCAACAACGCCTTCAAGTCATCTAAGCTATTAGCGTCTTCTACTTTTTTATCGGTGCGCCAGCGGAGGATGCGCGGGAAGCGAACGGCAATGCCGCTTTTGTGGCGCGTAGACAGGTTGATACCTTCAAAGCCCAACTCAAAAACCAAGGTGGGCGTAACGCTACGCACGGGTCCAAAACGCTCCTTCGTCGTATCGCGGATAATTTTATCTACCTGCTGAATTTCTTTGTCAGTAAGGCCGGAATAGGCTTTGGCAAAGGGCACCAGCAAATCGCCCTGCCATAGGGCAAAGGTATAATCGGTGTACATATTGGCGCGGCGGCCGTGGCCTGCCTGTGCATAAATAAGCACGGCATCTATGCTATAAGGGTCAACTTTCCACTTCCACCACCAGCCTTTTTTACGGCCCACCTCATAGCCCGAAGCCTTGTGTTTTAGCATGATGCCCTCGCTTTGCATAGCCCGCGATTGCTTGCGTTGTTCCGTCAATTCTTCCCACGTAGTAAAATCTACCATAGGAGAAAGTAACAGGTTTTTATGGTTGACTGTTGCAACTAATTTCTCTAATTGCGCCCTGCGCTCCACCAGCGGAACAGTCCGCCAATCCTGACCTTCCCATTCAATAATATCATATGTAAAAAAACCAACGGGCGCATCGGCCAATATTTTTTTGGTGATGTTTTTACGGCCAATACGGGTTTGCAAAATATTAAATGGCAAAGGCAATTCATCTTTATACGGTAGTATCTCGCCGTCTATCACCGTGCCATCGGGCAGGTGTGCGGCCATCTCCAACAGTTCCGGAAATTTATCGGTAACCAGCTCTTCCCCCCTACTCCATACAAATACGTTGCCGTTGCGCTTTATTATCTGCCCGCGTATGCCGTCCCACTTCCATTCGGCTTGCCAATCCTCAGGTTTACCCAATTCTTCGGGCGCAACTTCTATTTGGTATGCCAAACAAAACGGATAGGGTTTTGATATATCATCATCGTGTCGCTCTTGCAAAACCAACTCATCAAATGTAATAGTGTCGGGTGTCCAGTTACCCATAAGGCGGTGGGCAATTACATTTTGGGTGATGCCGGTAAACTGCCCAATGGCACGACTTACCAGCGTTTGCGATATACCTATGCGAAAGCCGCCTGTTATCAATTTGTTAAAAGCAAAACGCTCGTCTTGCCCCATTTGCTGCCATGCCTGCCATACCTGTTCGCGCTTTACATCATCGTCAAACGCAGCCAATTTCTTTATGTATTGCACCCAATAGGTAAGCGTTTGGTGGTTAGAGCTTTTTACGGGTGGAAGCATCAATGTAATGGTTTCGGCAAGGTCGCCCACAATGCTGTAGCTTTCTTCAAACAGCCATTCATCCACCTTTGCCAATTCGCAGGCCCACTCTTTTAACTTAGCCGTAGGCACTGTGCGTTTAGGCTTTCTGCCTGATAATAACGCCAAGGCCCACATCCTGTCCTCATCGGGCGCAGCCTGCAAATACGCCGCCAGCAAGGCCACCTTCTCGTTGGTCTTGGTGGTTTGGTCTAAGTCAGAATATAGCTGCGCAAAGTTTTTCATTTCTTTTGAAGGATCAGTTTTTCTCTCGGGTATCTATAAAATTAGGATTGTCTTTTGACTCATTAGAATCATCAATTACCTCTTCGGCTTTAATAATTTCATCGGCGCCTTCGTCTTTTTCATCACCATATAAAGTATGTACTTCATGCGCATCGTAGCCTTGCTCGCGCAGCCAACGGGTAAATACACTGGTATAGCCGTGGGTGACAAAAATTTTATCTGCACCGGTTTCTTTTATGGCCGATATTAATCCGTGCCAATCGGCATGGTCAGATATAGGGAAACCCCTATCAGCAGCCTGCCAGCGTTTAGCGCCACGCAGGTTCATCCACCCGCTGGCAACGCCTATAGATAGTGGCTTGAACTTGTTGGCCCATGGCGTACCGTTGGCTGACGATGGCGCAATAATTAATGCGCCTTGGTAATCATTCTTTGGAATATCTGGATTAACGCGGGTGGTGGGCGGCAGGGTAATGCCCTCACTGCGGTAAATACTCGTAATTTCTTCTACCGCACCGTGGGTGTATATAGGGCCGATGCTACTGTCAACATTGGCAATAAGGCGTTGCGCCTTGCCCAGCGAATAGCCATTAAGCAGGCTTACCTTGCCTTCTTCTTTATTCTTTTGCCACCAGCGGTTTACTTCGGTAAATAAATCGGCTTGGGGTTTCCAGTTGAATACGGGTAAACCAAAGGTTGATTCGGTAATAAAAGCATGGCATTTTATAGGCTCAAAAGCGCCGCTAATGCCATCGTCTTCCACTTTATAGTCGCCCGAAAAAACCCATACCTCGCCTTTATACTCTACCCGCACTTGCGATGAGCCTAACACATGCCCGGCAGGGTGCAGCGAAAAACTAACACCGTTAATGCTCATCACCTCGCCAAACTCCAACGAGGTTACGTTTATATCAGCACCCAAACGATGCCTGATAATAGGGACATTGTTGCGGTGGGTGGCATACCATCCGTGGCCATAGCGGGCATGGTCGCTGTGGCCGTGGGTTATAAAGGCTTTGGGTACGGCGCGCCATGGGTCGATGTAGACATCGGCCACGGGCACATACAGGCCTTTATTAGTAAATTCTATCAGGTTTGCCATTGTTGAATTAACAAAGAAAGTTAGAATTTGTGCTGAAAGGAAGATTGCGCATTATTTTTTCACTGCCGTGAGCTTCTGTACTTTTATCCGTGGTTTAATTGTTTTTTCAATTGTACGAATGAACTTCGTTTGGCTTGACCCAAAAGTACCAAAAGGTCAAGGCTGTCATTTCTCAACGACCCACTACGGGGCGTTTACTAAACCGCGCAAACTAGTCCGCCAAAGGCGGACGTCGAACAGCGCGCGCTTTGTCCCGCCATAGGCGGGACACGTTCACTTTCCTTGTGTGTCCCCGTTTCGAAATGAAGGCCGGTCTTTGCTTGCGCCAGCCGCCTGCCAAAGGCAGGCAAGCGTTAGCGATGGTAGCGGCAGCCCTGAGCGTAGCGAAGGCTATAGCGGACAGCGCGGCATGCCGTAGGCAGGCAACGCCCATGTTTATACCACCCCGCCCTTCGGGCTCCCCTCCTACATTAGGAGGGGAGATTTCCCTCTCCCCTCTAGGCTCTCAACTCTTGGCTAAATACTTGGCACAGCTATTGACCATAGAGCAACATTATTAAAAACAAGGTGTTTCAGATAGAAACACTTACATTTAAGACTTTTTGACAGACATGAACGATATTCAAAATATAAATTACTTAGCGATGGGCGATGATGAGCCCGAATTTATTCCGTTGCTTACCAATGAGGACGAGGAACAGATGAACAATGAGAGCATGCCTGACATAGTGTCTATTTTGCCTTTGCGTAACACTGTTTTGTTTCCGGGAGTGGTTATTCCCATCACCGTAGGCCGCAATAAATCTATCAAACTGATAAAAGACGCCTACAAAGGTGACCGTATAATAGGGGTGGTATCGCAAAAAGATGTGCAGGTAGAAGACCCTAAGTTTGACGACCTGAACCAGGTTGGTACATTGGCGCATATTATTAAAATGCTTCGCATGCCCGATGGTAATACTACCGTTATTATTCAGGGTAAAAAGCGCTTTGCCTTGAAGGAATCGGTACAGGAAGAGCCTTATTTTAAAGCTAAGATTGAAGGTTATAACGATGTTGCTGCCCCTGTGCAGGACGATGAATTTTTTGCACTGATAAGCTCTATCCGCGACGTTTCGATGAACATCATCAAAAACTCGCCACATATACCGGCCGAAGCATCGTTTGCTATTAAGAATATTGAAAGCCCGTCGTTCCTAATCAACTTTATATCGTCGAACATGCAGGCTGCAGTGGGCGATAAACAAGAGATTTTGGAGATTAGCGACCTGCGCCTTCGTGCCGAAAAGATACTGACTTTGCTTAGCAAAGAAGCGCAGATGCTGGATTTGAAAAACCAGATACAGAACCGCGTAAAAAGCGATATTGACCAGCAACAGAAAGAGTATTTCCTTAACCAGCAATTGAAGCAAATACACGAGGAGCTGGGGTTGAACAATACCGATAAGCAGATATCGGACCTGCGCGACCGTGCAGCGAAGATGAAGTGGAAGGAAGAAGTGGGCAACGTGTTTAAACGCGAGGTAGACAAGCTGCAACGCATGAACCCGATGGCGGCTGAATTTAGTATGCAGATGAACTACTGCGAACTGTTGCTTGACCTGCCATGGGGCGTAAAAACAGATGATAACTTTGACCTGCAACGTGCTAAAAAGATACTTGACCGCGACCATTTTGGTTTGGAGAAAGTAAAGGAGCGCATACTGGAATACCTTGCTGTAATAAAGCTAAAAGGCGGCAGCATGAAATCGCCCATACTGTGTTTATACGGCCCGCCGGGGGTTGGTAAAACATCGCTGGGCAAAAGCGTAGCCGAGGCGTTGGGCCGGAAATATATCCGCATGTCGCTGGGTGGTTTGCACGATGAAGCCGAGATACGCGGTCACCGTAAAACCTATATTGGCGCTATGCCGGGCCGCATTATACAAAACCTGCGCAAGGCCCAATCGGCCAACCCGGTGTTTGTATTAGATGAAATTGATAAGCTGGGCAACAGCTACCAGGGCGACCCATCGTCGGCCCTTTTGGAGGTGCTTGACCCGGAGCAAAACAGCTCGTTTTACGATAACTTTATTGAGGTTGATTTTGACCTGAGCAATGTAATGTTTATTGCCACTGCCAACAACCTTGCCAACGTGCAACCCGCGCTATTAGAC
>JANOCJ010000032.1:0-2984 GCA_031412115.1 Flavobacteriales bacterium | reverse complement strand
TTTTCTTTGCTTACTTTCTTTGATCTAGCAAAGAAAGTAAGTCCCCGAAGGGATTAGAATGTATAATTAAAACCAACATTTAACTGTTACATTACTTAATGCTAAGAGGGGAGAAGGGCGAGAGGTAAAATTGTATCTTTGCCTATTAAGGAAAATGGCAAGCGCAAAAAAAATACCCGCTTTGGTAACAATGGCAATTGTTATTTGCGTAGCTATGGTTCAAGCCCAAGTAGCTGATACGGTTAAAAAATTGCCCCCTAACATCCTTAAAAACTTGCAATTGGAATCCCGGTGGACCGGCGGCTTTGTTATGGCGCACCGCCCTACGGTTGTGTACTTGCAACGCAAACATATACAGGGTTTTGAGGTAACATTGGCTAAGCCCCTAAGCGGCAACCAGCCGTGGCATACGTTTTACCCCCGGGCGGTATTGGGTATTACGTTTCAGCATAGTAATTTGGGGTATGATGATGTGTTGGGCAAGGCATACGGCGCCTACGCCTTTTTACGGTTTAACGTATGGGGCAAAAAGGGTTCCCGCCTGTGTTTTAGCATTGGCGAGGGGTTGGTGTATATAACCAAGCCTTTTGATAAGCTGGAGAACCACAAAAACGTAACCATTGGTAGCCATGTTAATGCTCTTATTAATATGCAGTTGACGTATGAGCAACGCATCACCAAAAATGTTTTCCTTAACGCCGGTATAGGTTTTACGCATTACTCTAACGGGGCTTTTACTACACCCAATTTGGGGTTAAATATGCCATCGGTATCGTTGGGGGCAACGTACAAGTTTTACCCCGAACCGGTAGAGAAGAAATACCAACGAAATGAGTTTACCCGCAGCAGGCGCATTATACCATCGTTTATACTAAATGTTGGCGGCAAGCAAATTTACCCGCCCGATGGTAAGCGCTACGGCACCTACACTTTTATGGCTAATTTTCTTTACCCCATTGGCATAAAAAGTGGGCTGTTGCTAACTATTGATGTGTTTAACGACCGGTCTATTGATGCAATTATGCGCCGCAACGACCCTTATGCTAACCCAGGCTATTTTAAAACCATAAGGCCCGGTATTGCCATTGGGCACGATTTATGGTTGGGCCGTATGTCGTTTGTTTTTCAGGCGGGCGTTTACCCGTATACCTATTATAAGGGCGATGGTCGCATTTACAGCCGCATAGGGTTGAGGTATTTGTTTGGTAAGCATTTGTTAGCTAATATTACATTGAAAACGCATTTTGCCAAAGCAGATAATGTTGAATTTGGTTTAGGCTACAGCTTTGGGTGGCCAAGGGTAGTTAGATTATTGTAGTTGGCGGTTGCCGGTTGGCATTTGTCGGTTTTTAATTATGAAAATGAAGCTATTTATAAATAGTGCTTTTCTTACGATAGTTTTTGCTGCGGTTTTTTCATCGTGCAAAAAAGAAAATATGGGCGATTGTTTTAAAGCCGTAGGCAACCAAACAACCGTAACCCGTCAGTTGCCACCTTTTGGCCGCTTGGTGGTAGACCGTAATGTGGATGTTGTTTTGGTACCCGATACGCAAGAATATGTTATAGTGCGCTGCGGCGAAAATTTGGTAGACCTTATTGTTACCGAGGTAACCGATGGCGAGCTATTAATATCTAACAATAACAAATGCAACTGGGTGCGCAAGCTTGATACCCCTATTAAGGCCGAAATCCATTTAAAATCAATTGCCAGCCTGTATTTTAAAGGTTCGGGCAGTATAACCAATGTTGATACGTTGCGCAGCGCCAACTTTAAACTGGAAGCCTACGACGCATCCGGCAATGTTGATTTGGTGGTAAGCAACGGCTGGAACGAAGTAGTGCAACACACCGGCAATGCCGATTTAAAAGTACGTGGCCGAACCACTGCAAATACAGCATACTCCGGCGGCAATGGATTTATAGATTGCCGTGGATTGATTTCGCCAAACTCGTATGTGCGCCACCGTGGCACCGGCAATTTTTATGTATACGCAAATACTGAATTAGACGTTAATATAGAATTGATAGGTGATGTATACTATTGGGGAACGCCCGCTACTATTAACAAAAACATTACCGGCACCGGAAAATTGATTGCACAGTAATATGAGAAATACCTTAATTGCCTTGCTGGCAATACTATCTTTTGCCTGTAAAGCCAATGAGGGCGACACTATAATTTATGACAAGGTTTATAAAGATTACATATACACCGTATTGCTGCATCCTGTTGGTTTTGAGCCTACACTGCCTATTATTGAATTAGGGTCGACCCAAAAGCTGCAACTAAGTTTTGACGATTTAGAGAACGATAATAAATTTTACACCTACACCCTTATACATTGCAATGCCGACTGGACTCCATCGCAACTGCTGTATACACAGTATATAAAGGGCATGCCGTATGAATATATTAATGAGTACCACTTCTCATTAAACGCTCGCAAAACTTATACTAACTACCGTTTGGTTTTTCCAGGCGAAAATATCACCCCCACAAAAAGCGGCAACTACATTATTAAAGTGTATGATAATGACGATCCTAACGACATTGTGTTAACCAAACGCTTTATGGTGGTAGAGAAGGTAATAGCTGCCAGCCCAACGTTGGTGCGCGCTACCGACCCTGAGTTCCGCAACTCGAAACATGAGATTGATTTTATGCTGGATGTATCAAAACTGAACGTAACCGACCCCTACAACCAGGTAAAACCGGTGTTGATGCAAAACGAGCGTTGGGATAATGCCATTACCACCCTTAAGCCGCTGTATGTAAACAATGGCAAGCTTACTTACGATTATTACGACAAAAATACCTTTAACGGTGGCAACGAGTTTAGGTATTTTGACTGCCGTAACGTACGCCTGCAAAACGAAAGGATTTATAAAATAAGCTACGAAGAGGATGGGCAGTATCATTTTTACCTGCTGGATGATTTAAACCGCATGGTAAACCGCTACTATGCTATAGATGATATTGATGG
>JANOCJ010000031.1:0-9521 GCA_031412115.1 Flavobacteriales bacterium | reverse complement strand
TTGCGCCCGGGAATCGCGAGGCTGATTTCGCGAAACCTACCCGTTAGTTGGAGACGAAGTAACTCATTCTTACGGCATTTAAACTTGCTAAACTAACCGGAAATTTTGTAGTAGGTGGTTCGTAGTTGATAGCATTATACTGCCAACCGTCAACTGCGAACCAGGAACTAAAAAAGGGCAATTGGCGACAAAAGCATAGCAGGACTTGAACCTGCGCCTTGTGGGCACAACCGAAGTATCTCTTGCCTACGGCACCTTATTAGTAAGTTGGTAGTTGGTGGTTCGCAGTTGGTAGTAATTAGCTATCAACCATCAACTGCAAACCGTCAACTAAATAAAAAAATAAGGGCTATTAGCGGTAAAAGCTATTATTTGAATTGCAAATTGCTTTGCAAGCAGGACTCGAACCTGCACGGCTTGCGCCTATGCCAGAAGTATCTCTTACCTACGGCACCTTATTTAATAAGTTGGTAGTTGGTGGTTCGCAGTTGGTAGCATTATACTGCCAACTATTAACTGCGAACTATCAACTAAAAAAATGTCAAAGAACGGTTTAAAAAACACCCGCCCGGCAATAAGCCGGCAAAGGCCTGTTTTTCTTTTGCTCTACCAGCTGAGCTACCGCCACTTATTGGTTGGACGGGCAGGAATCGAACCTGCGACACAAAGGGCGAAGTATCCTTTGCCTACGGCACAGGCGGGTGTTTTTTAAGTTGGTAGTTGGTGGTTCGCAGTTGGTAAAAGTTAGCGGGTTACACTATCAACCACCAACTACGAACTATCAACTATTATAATACTATTTGCGCTATCTGGCTTAAAGCCGATTGGCCATTTTCGATGGCATGCAACACATCAAAAACTTTATCGCTCCAACCTGCTATTAAGTACACATCGTTGCGCACCATTCGCAAAGGGCTGGTGCCATGGCCGGCCAAATCAAACAAATACAATTTGGCGTTAGGCACGCGTTGTTTGTACTGCGCCCACGATTTTTGCATGCTGGCACCAACGTTTTTGTTGTCCCACATCTGGCAATCGGTAAACATAAATACCTTGTCGGCGCGTACGCTGCGGTTTGCCAAATCATCCAACACCAAGTGGCCGTTGGTTGCGTAGCCTACCTCGCCTTCGCGGCGGTAGTATTCATCAACGTTTGCCAATATGTTGCGTTGCGACATGTTTATCACTTTCCAGCGGTCGCCAAACATACCCGATACCACTTGCTTGCAGCGGCTTTGCATCAACATGCCTAACATCAAACCGATATCGTAGTTCAACACTGCGCTTTTGGGCGATATTGACGTTTGCATAGAGCCCGATACATCGCAGGCTATAACCACCTTTTGGTTTTCGTCAAAGCCTTTTATGTTGGCGGCCGATGCTTTTACGGCATCTTCCAAAGCATCTAACACCATTGGCACATATGGCGACTGCAATTTTTTAACCTCGCGGTACGCAGCCAAAAAGCGGAAAGGCAATTGTTTTGCGTTGGCAACGGCTTTTTCGTCGGCTAAAGTGGCACATACTTTTTGCATGTGTTTGTACGATACTTCGGCCTCTATAATGTTGCGCAAGTTGCGCATCAACGCCATGTAGCCCAATTTTCCACTGTCTATCAACTCTTGCCATTTGGCGGTAAATGCCATTTTACGTTCAGCGTCGCTGGCAAATTTATTTTGGCCCAAGGTTGATAATTCAACCTCCCAAGTGTAAGGTGTTGCCAACTCATCTTTAGCCAATTTGTTAAACAAGGCTTGTTGCTCATCGCTTTTAGCTTTAGGGTGAACCAAGAACAAGGCATCGCGCAATTTTACTTCACCATCGCGGTTGTATTTGGCCAACTGGTACTCATCAAACTTGTTGAAGGATGCTGCTAAGCCTTTTTGTATTTGCTTAGATAACTTGTTCAATTTTTTAGTGCCACCGCGCTGGTTAGCCAATTGGTAGTATGCCAACAACTCAGTTATCTCGTCGGCACGTTGTACCACGCCGTTTACCGTTTTAGCTACCATTGGGTTGCCGGAGTGTTGTTTAGCCATTTGCACAGCCAACACCATAGGCACAGAGCGTAAGTGCATGTTTTTACGTGCGTATACTGCCAAGCGACCTACAAACTCAGGTTTGTTTTGCGCTATCAATTTTTCAATGCGCTCCAAGCGGTCATTTTGTTTTTCGTAAAATGTATCGCTTAAGGCCGATGTTGCTACGGCGCTATACAATTCCATTTCGGGGGTTAAAGCAAAAGCTTCGGCGCCTTGGTGGTTTACTGTTTTGTTTTCGCTGCGTTTTAAAAAATTGAATTTCATGGCTTTTAATTTTGTGTCGAATTGCGTTGTTGCCTTTCGACATTGCAAAGATGTGCGCACACCTGCGCAGCCGAACTGCGTAGTAAAAAATATTTCTGATATAAATTGTAATTATCATGTAATCAGTATAATAAAATGTGTTTTGTTTAGCATAAAAATTCAATTGCGCAGATAGATTGCGTAGTAAAAACAATATATTTGCTTTTTACTACTCAAAAAACAGTATGCCCATTAATAAACACGCCCTTATTCGTTACAAAACCATTGACGGTTGCTTGCAAAACCGGTTTAGAAAATGGACGTTGGATGATTTGATAGAAGCTTGTGCTGATGCGTTGTATGAATACGAAGGCATTACGCAAGGCGTTAGCCGCCGCACCATACAGGCCGATATACAAGTTATGCGCAGCGAAAAGTTGGGCTACAACGCGCCTATTATTATTGTAGATAAAAAGTTTTACTGCTACGGCGAGAAGAATTACAGCATAACCAACATACCACTTACCGGGCAAGACCTTGGCACGCTTAACGAAGTAGTAGGCATACTAAAACAGTTTAAAGGCTTTGGCTACTTTGATGAGCTGACGGGCATGATAAGCCGCCTGGAGGATAAAATACAAAGCCAGCAAAACAAGGGCCGCTCGTACATCGACTTTGAAAAGAATGAACTGCTGAAAGGCATTAACCTGATTGAGCCTTTGCATAAAGCCATTATAAAAAAGGTAACGCTGCAAATAACCTATCAGTCGTTTAAGGCCGAAAGGGCTAGTGATATGGTCATATACCCTTACATGCTTAAGGAGTACCGCAACCGTTGGTTTTTGCTGGGCACAAACCGCAAGGGCAAAGTGTTGCAAACTATGGCGCTCGACCGTATTGTAAATATTATGGAACTGCCACTGGAGCCTTTTGAAAAGAACACCATTATGGACACCCGCAATTATTTTAACGATTGTATTGGGGTAACCAAGTCGCCCAACCAAATAGCATCAACCATAGTGCTAAAGGTTGATAACGCTAACGCGCCCTATATACTTACCAAGCCGTTGCATAAATCGCAGGCGGTGTTAAAGCAGGAAGAAGACGGCCTAATATTCAGCATAAACGTGATATGGAATTTTGAACTGGAGCGCGAGATATTAGGCTTTGGCGAGGCTTTGCGGGTATTAGCGCCCCGCCGGTTGGTAAGTAAAATGCGCAGCAGGCTAAGAAAAACGCTGGAGGCTTATGAAACAGCAAAAGATAATCAGGTTAGTTAGTATAATGTAGTAGCTGAATGTTGGTTTTGACTGCCTGCGGCGCCCGCCCGGATGAATGGCTTCATCTATTCGGACAGGCTCCCTGCCGGGGGCGTTCATTTCTTTTGCTTGCACAAAAGAAACGAACCAAAGAAAATGCACCACGAAACCCAACCTTCATTTCGCCATGCACTGCGTGCGCCATCCGCACTATCATGCGAAATTTCAGGTTCGCGCGTTTCGTGGACGTCCCTCGCACAAATTAAATCAGATTATTATACTGGCGTAAGCAACAATGGGCCTTCATTTCGAAACGGGCACCTGCAAGGAAAGTGAACGTGTCCCGCCATAGCGGGACAAAGCGCGCGCTGTTCGACGTCCGCCACAGGCGGACTAGTTTGCACGCTTTAGTAAACGCCCCGTAGCAGGTCGGGGAGAAATGACAGCCCTTGATTTTTTTGATTACTTTTTTGATCAAGCAAAAAAGTAATGCCCCCGGCAGGGAATTTTGTAACCTATGTTCATTTTTGCAATTGCAAGAATTGCATACATTTAGCCCAATAAACATTCACGATATTTTTAAAACAACATAGTATGGCAAAGTATACCGAACCCATGTTAAGGGACGACGCTTTAAAAGGCAAAACAATAATAGTAACCGGAGGCGGCACGGGCCTTGGCAAAAGCATGACGCGCTATTTTCTGCAACTGGGCGCCAATGTGGCCATTGCCAGTCGTAAGCTGGATGTAATACAAGCCACAGCGGCCGAGTTGAAAGCCGAAACCGGCGGCAATATTATTGGCCTTGCCTGCGATGTACGCAAGTACGATGAGGTAGAAGCCATGATAGCCGAAACCGAAAAGGCGTTTGGCTATGTAGATGTATTGGTAAACAACGCTGCTGGCAACTTTATAAGCCCTACCGAGCGCCTTAGCAGCCGCGCGTTTGATACCGTGGTTGACATTGTACTAAAAGGCAGCTACAACTGCACGCTGGCCCTTGGCAAAAAGTGGATTGCCGACAAAAAACCGGGCAACGTGCTTAGCATTGTTACCACCTACGCGTGGACAGGCTCGGGCTACGTAGTGCCATCGGCTACGGCAAAGGCAGGCGTATTGGCTATGACCCGTTCTTTAGCTGCTGAGTGGGGCCGCAAAGGCATCCGATTAAATGCTATTGCACCCGGCCCATTCCCAACCGAAGGGGCTTGGCAACGCTTGTTTCCCCAAGATTTGGCCAGCGAAATTGACCCGCTAAAACGCATACCACTGGGCCGCTTTGGCGACCATCAGGAGTTAGCCAACTTAGCGGCTTATTTAGTGTCTGATTTTTCGGCCTATGTAAATGGCGAGGTTATGACTATTGACGGTGGCGAGTGGATACACGGCGCCGGCGAGTTTAGCAACCTTGGCGCTGTACCCGAAGAGATGTGGGATGTAATTGAGCAAATGACACGCGGAGGGAAGAAATAGGTTTTTAACTCCCTCCGTCATGCTGAGCTTGTCGAAGCATAGGAGGGGGTTGTCGACGTGTAGTTAATAATACCTCCTCCCGGCTTCGCCGTACTTCCCCTAAAGTAGGGGGAGAATTAGTATATTTACTACCTAATACAATCACTATGAAAAACCAAATATTAACGTTAGCATTTTGCCTGGTGGCAATGCTTGCTTTTTCAGGCTATAAGCCCGTTGAGCAATTAGCGGTAAGCTATGGCACCTATGGCGTTTGCAGCGCCGGGCAAGCAGAATTAATAGCACTAACGGTTAATGAAAACAGCACCTTTCATTACATTAATAATACCGACCCTGCCAAAAAGGTAGATGTAACCGGCAAATGGGAGCGCCAGGGCAATAGCATTGTGTTGGTAGATTATACATCGCCAACGGCTATACACAGCAAATGGGTTATTGATAAAAACGACCCTTGCTTACGCGCCCGCTTGGGTATGAACTGGACACGCTTGTGTTTTTTAGAAGGATGCAAATAAAAAAATCCCCGAAACAGTAATGCTTCGGGGATTTTTTTTGTCACACTGAGCGTAGTCGAAGTGTGGCATAAAAAAGCCCATGGTTTAAACCATGGGCTAAGAAAAAATATTTTTTTATTTCAGCCACGGGATTAATCCCGTGGACTATTGTTTATTTCAGCTCCTCGCCTTTCTCGTCAAAAAATAGTTTCTTCAACTCGGTAGCATCTTCGGGGCGCATTTTGCCGGCTAGTATCAGGCTAAGCTGGCGGCGGCGCAATGCCCCACCGTAGCGGCCTATTTCAATTTCGGTTTCGGGTACCAGTTCAGGCACGTTTATAGGGTTGCCAATTTGGTCAACCGCTACAAAGGTGTAAATGGCCTCGTTACACTTAATTTTTTCGCTGCTAATATGGTTTTCCAACCAAACATCAATGTATACTTCCATTGATGAGTTAAAGGCGCGCGATACCTTAGCTTCCAGCGTAACAATATCAGCCAGCTTAATAGGCTGGTTAAACGATACGTTGTTTACCGATGCCGTTACACATACGCGTTTGCTATGGCGTTGCGCAGCAATGGCTGCGGCAATGTCCATCCAATGCAACAGGCGGCCCCCCATTAAATTACCCAAAGTGTTTGTATCGTTGGGCAATACAATTTCGGTAAGTACGGCGGCGCTTTCTTGTGCGGTAACTTTGGTACGCATGGTTATTACTTGGTAATGTTAAGTTTGGTTTTAACAGCACCCATCAAATCGTCTGTTTCGCTAGAGAAAAGTACAGTACCGGCGCTAGAGTCTAGCACATAGGTATAGCCTTTTTCTTTAGCTACAGTATTTACAGCATCTTGTGCTTTTTTAATGATAGGCTGGTAAAGCTCCATACGGCGTTTATCCAAATCATCTTGCGCACGTTGCTGAAAAGCTTGCAAATCTTGTTGCAGGTTGTTCAACTCTTCCTCGCGCGATTTTTGGATTGAAGGCAATAACGTGCCTTTTGACATATCGGCTTTGTATTGGTCGTATTTAACACGGAATTCGTTGCTTTTGCGGTCAATCTCGCGTACCAACTGTGCCTGCATGGTATCAATCTCGGCATTTGCCTTTTTAGACTCGGGCATCACGCCTACAAGCTCACCTAAATTAATGTGGCCTACTTTGGTTTGGGCAGATGCATTGCTAAAAGAAACAACTAGTAACAGGGCAACAGCAAGTGTTTTAATAATATTCTTCATTCGTTTTTTTGTTTGGGTGGCAAATGTAAGGGAAAAAATTTACTTACACCGTAATACGAATACCATGCCATTTTATTGCATGGTACCCGTATGCTTATCCTCCCAAAGCGTTATTTGCCTTTCTTTTTTTCTTCGCGAGCCTCTTTTTTGGCCTCTTTTTTCTCTTTACGCTCCTCTTTTTTCTCGTCTTTCTCTTTCTTGTCTTTTTTGGTAAATACCTTCTCCAGCCAATTTTTGTCGCGCTCTTGCCCTACGGTGTTAATGCTTACCGTATTATCTATAGTTTGACGAAAGGCTTTACCAAAGGCATTTCTAAATGTTTCGCCTATAATTTGCCAAACGCTTATTTCGGGGTTTTTCATTTCGCCCTCAAACTCTACGCGGGTAGCAATATTATCCTCCTTATGGTTTTCAATAAACCACGACCCAAAGTCGAGCAGGGCTTGAAAGGCTATGTCTTTTAATGGTTCGTCTTTCTCCGTTTTCCATTCTAATATATTAAGGTCTTCAATAAAAGGTTTTACATACCCCTTTATCTTTTTATCTTTAGATGCCGCCTCGGCATACACGCTCAAATATCCTTTTTCAATATCAAATTTGCCGTAGGCTTTGGTAAAATCGTTTAAGCGGGGCAAGGGTATACGCTTCATCTCTACGTTAGCATCAAATTTAGGTACCTCGCTAAGGGCATCTAACTTGGCATGGGCTACCAGCTTGGCGCCGTATATATTGGCCTCAACCAATGCTTTTGATGGCAGCACCACGCTTGAGTCTTTAACATTGCTAAGGTTTTCGGCCAAAAAGTAAATATCGTCCATCTTTATGTCCACCTTGGGCGATTTGAAGTAATCGCGGTAATGCACCTGCCCATCTTTTACCTCTATTTTGTTAATGCTTATGGGCATCAACTCGTCTGCCAGCTCTACCCACGACTTGTCTACCGATGTTTGCGATTGCTCTTTAGTAGGCCCGTTTACAAAGTTTACCTCAAAGTTATTTACATATATAGTAGCCACAATGCGGCCCTTAAATAACGATTTCCACTCTATGCCAGCTCTGCAGCGGCTAATGCTCATAAAAGGTACCGGCACTTTGCCACCTTTCTTTTTCATGTCAAAATCATAAACAGTAACCCAGCCGCCAAACAGGTTAATGCCCAAATTGTCTATATGCCCTACATAATCGGGCATGTTGGCCATTTTTTTGTTTACGTAGTGTAGTATAATTACAGGCAACACAATGTGTAGGGTAACCAACACAGCCGCAGTAATAATAATGGTGCGGCCAAAACGGCGCCAGCCACGGCCAGGTCTATGTACTTTTTTATTCTCGGGCTTTTTAGCACGCCTTTCTTTTATTTTCTTTAGCATAGTAGCTGGTATTGGTTATTAACTATTACCAAAACCCTACGCAGGCTTAAATGGTTCATAACCTATAAAAAATTGATTTTATTGGGGTTATAAAATCCTTAAAACACCTTGAGCGGGTTGCTAACCCCTTAATTTTAATCAAATAACACATGCCCGGCATAGGTTATCAACCATTTTCTTTTAAAAACGCCCGTTTATTAACAAAATAATATTATCTTTGCCGTCCTTTTATAAAAAGGAAACTTGTGGGTAAGCTTAGCGAATATGTGATTCCTTTTTCAGGACTAAGTATAGGAAAGCATACTTACGACTTTGATATTGACCAAAAGTTCTTTGACGAATACGGTACCGAATTAGTAAACGCAGGCAGCATACAACTGGTGCTTGAGCTTACAAAATCGGGCAATATGCTGCAACTGGTTTTTAAGCACAAAGGGTATATGAATACCGTGTGCGACCGCTGCTTAAACGACATTCAAATGCCGCTGCAAGGCGAAAACAGGGTGATTGTTAAGTTTGGCGCCGAAACCGGCGACGAAAGCGAAGAGATTGTGGTGCTGCCTACGACCGCCCACGAAATTAACGTAGCGCCCCTGGTGTACGAGTTTATAGGCACCAGCGTGCCTTACCGCTTAGTACCCGCCGATTGCGATGCGCAGGATAAATACTGCGACACGGAAATTGGCAGCCGCCTAAGTGGCATTATTGATGTACCTGACGACGAAGACGTTGCAGAACCCGCGCCTGACCCGCGCTGGGCTAAATTGAAGAATTTATTAGACGATAATAACAATAGTAAAAAAGAATAAAAATGGCACATCCTAAGCATAAGATATCAAAGTCTCGCCGCGACAAACGCCGTACCCACTACAAGGCTACATCATTGCCTATTGCTACTGACCCATCAACAGGTATGCCGCACATTTGGCACCGCGCCCACTGGCACGAAGGCAAATTGTACTACAAAGGCAAAGTGGTTATTGATAAAACTGCAACAGCCTAGTTTTTTAAACTAAGGTTAAAGCCCGTATGCAAAAAGTAAGGGCGGCCATTACGGCCGTTTACGGTTATGTTCCGCCGTATATTTTGGCTAACGCTGAGTTAGAAAAAATGGTGGAAACTACGGATGAGTGGATAACCTCCCGTACGGGCATAAAAGAACGCCGTATTTTAAAGGGCGAAAATCAAGGTACATCAGTAATGGCGGTAGAAGCCGCTAAAGGGGTCCTGGCTAAACGTGGTATATCTGCGGACGAGCTGGACCTTGTTATTTGTGCTACCACCACGCCCGATATGCAGTTTCCGGCTACGGCCAACATTGTAGCCGATAAAATTGGCGCAGTAAATGCCTTTAGCTACGATTTGCAGGCGGCCTGTTCGGGCTTTATCTATGCTTTAACCACC
>JANOCJ010000030.1:0-2302 GCA_031412115.1 Flavobacteriales bacterium | reverse complement strand
GGAAATAAATACTATCTTTGCAACCCTTTTAACAAAAAGCACATAAAACAAACATGAGCAAACATTACGAAACCGTTTTCATTATGACTCCCGTCTTGTCTGATGATCAGATGAGGGAAACGGTTGGGAAGTTTGAGAACTTCCTTAAAGAGAATGGCGCCACTATGGTGCATCAAGAGAACTGGGGCCTACGCAAATTGGCCTACCCTATCAACAAAAAAACCACCGGTTTTTATCACTTATTTGAATATACTGCCGACAACGGTGAGCTTATTCAAAAAGTTGAAGTTGAGTACATCCGCGACGAGCGCGTATTGCGTTTCTTAACCATTGGCTTAGACAAACACGCTATTGAATACAGCGAAAAACGTCGCAAAGAAGGCTTTGGCAAAAAGAAAAACAAGAAGAAAGAAGAAGTAGTAGCTGCTAACCCAACCCAAGCTTAAGACCATGGCATCAGACTCGCAAATACGTTATTTGACCCCGCAAGCGCAGGAGGTTCGTAAAAAGAAATATTGCCGTTTTAAAAAGAGCGGTATTAAATATATCGACTACAAAGACCCTGATTTTCTTTTAAAGTTTGTTAACGAGCAAGGTAAACTGTTACCTCGCCGTATTACAGGCACCTCGTTGAAATTTCAACGTAAAGTGGCCCAGGCTGTAAAACGTTCTCGCCATTTGGCCTTAATGCCTTACGTAGCCGACTTATTAAAGTAGTGTTTAACAACAAGCATTAATTGTCATGGAAATTATATTAAAAGACGACGTTAAAAATTTAGGTTACAAAGATGACGTTGTAAAGGTACGCGACGGATACGGTGCAAACTTTTTGATACCAAAAGGTTTTGCCATACTAGCTACCAGCAGCGCCAAAAAAGTACATACTGAAAATCTGCGCCAACGCAGCAAAAAAGAAGAACAAACCCGCGTACAAGCAGCTGCTACAGCTGAGAAACTAAACGGTGTTTCTATTCAAATTGGTGCTAAAGCAGGCGAAAGTGGTAAAATTTTCGGTTCTATCAATACCATTCAGATAGCTGAAGGCTTGAAAAAAGCAGGTTATGATATTGACCGTAAAAACATTACCATAGACGAAGACCATATTAAAAACTTAGGTACTTATACTGCTAAAGTGAAAGTTTATAAAGAAATCAGCACGAACATTACGTTCGAGGTGGTTGCTGAGTAACAATACCTGTTTTTAGATATTTTTAAACCAAAGGCGTTCATTTGTGGACGCCTTTTTTTATTTTTATGCTTTCATAAACACTCACCATGGGCGATTTTTCAGCATTTGCTACTTCAGCATTGGTTTATTTGGTTGTAGTTACCATTATACTATTGCTAATATATAAAGGCTTGGGCAACGGCATGCGCAGCATGCGCTACTCATCGCGCAACATACGCACTACATCACTTACGGTGTTGTTTATAATAGTGGGCTGGCTTATTGTTACCACAGCCATATCTTCATTATACAAACTTAGCCCTACTGTATTGGGGGTACTGGTATTAGTAGCCTTTATGGGGGTATGGTATGTATATAAATCGCGCAAGTTAAACCAGGTTATACAAAAAATGCCCAAGGGAGCCTTGGTTAACATTCATTTTTTGCGCGTGTTTACAGAGCTGCTGCTATGGTTTATGTTTACCGACGTAGGCCGCTGGATACCAAAACAATTAACGGTAGAGGGCTATAATTTTGATATCATTATTGCATTATCGGCACCGTTTATAGCGTACCGCTGTTTTAAGGCTCGCAGTTGGCCAAAAAGCTATGCCGTAGTATGGAATGTGGTGGGCATATTAATGATTTTGAATATGTACGTGCTTATTGCGTTAACGTCTGAATCGTCGGTACGGATATTTGTTAATGAAACGTTAAGCTCTCGGGTGTTTAACAACTTCCCCTTTGTGTGGATGCCTACATTCACCATGCCGCTGTTTATACTGTTACATTTGCTTTCTATCAAGCAAATAAAAACACCGGTAGAGAAGGAAGATTTTATAATACGTAAACGTAAACGCGAGGGTAAGATATTTGAGAATTAGTCTGATTAATTAAAGAGCTAAGAAATTAAAAAATTAAAGAATACTGGAACTACTATAGAATTCCTTCGCTTTTTAATTCTTTAATTACCTAATACGCTTGCTCCTGTTCCCAGGTAAGCAGTTGGCGTTTACGCTCAATACCCCATCTAAAATTACTTAGTTTGCCATTTTTGGCAACAACCCTATGGCAGGGCACTAAATAGGCTATTTTGTTTTGTCCAATTGCCGTACCAACCGCGCGAGATGCATT
>JANOCJ010000029.1:0-2798 GCA_031412115.1 Flavobacteriales bacterium | reverse complement strand
ACACGTTTTTCATCAATTTTTTCGCTTACAAATTCGCGGTATATTTTGCGGGTAACGTGTAGGGCGGTTTGTTTTTTAGCTAGCAGTATGTCAATCACATCTTCGCCTTTCATATTTCCGGTTTTGCCTAACACGGTTTTTTCGCCCTCGTCGTGGTCTTTCTCATTAAAGGTAAACTCGCCCATTTTATTAATTTGCCAGCCGGTAAAACAACGGGCCGCCTCTTTAATATCATGCTCGGTATAGTTACCAACGCCCAAAGTAAAAAGTTCCATTACCTCGCGGGCAAAGTTTTCATTTGGGGCTTTCTTTTCATTCTGCTGGTTGTTTAGGTATATAATCATGGCGGGGTCTTTAGCCACAGCATGCAACAGGTCTTTAAACGTACCCAATGCATGGGCGCGTAGCATGTTGTTTTGTTCTTGCATTAAATACGAAAATGGGACGTGGGTAGCAAAGTGGTTGTGCCAGAAGAAAACCATTTTTTCGCGTAGCTGGGCCTGCTCTATTGCCATTTTATGTATCCAACTCACGCTCATGGCTTTTAGTTCTTTTTGCGAGCGCAGTATCATCAACAATGCTTTTATGTTTGATACCTCTTTTTTATTCTCGCCTTCGCCAATTGGGCTTTCCATGTGGTTCAGGCTGGTAATGGCTTTACTGTCGGCAAACAATTCATCCACGGCTTTCTGAATAGTATAAGCAGTTTTCTTATTTAATTCAGCCGGATGGATGCCAAAACCTGCACGCAGGTATAGGTGCTGAAGCTTGCGTTGTTGCGATATCATAGTGCCTTTTTTAGGTGGAATGCAAAACCCGTTCCAAATGCTATGACTATAAAATTAATGAAAGGTTACATGGAAATAGTGAATAAAACAGCCAACCGGGAACCGCCACTGCGAACTAGAAAAGCCCTAAAAGAAGAAAACCCCGTCTTGCGACAGGGCTTTCCCACTAAACCAAAAACTAAACCTACTTGCCTATGATAAAGAAGTTAAAATCTCGTTCAATTATTACACTACAAATGTACAAACTTATTCTTCTGAAAATAATAATAATAAGGTTTTTTTATGTCCAAAGTATTTCCAAATATCATATACAGAGTTTAATTTGTTGTAAATCAATTGTATATTTAAAACTATTTATCTGTATATAGTTTTTTAATATTATGTCAAGGTGTTTTAACCCTAACTATAAGATGGTTATACATGCAATTACAATAAGCTTCCGCAATTACAAATGTTAAAACAACCATTATGCCACAATGTTGCGCAATAGCAGTAATAATAAGCCATATAGCTTATTTTACAGCCAATTAATTGGCAATCTCATATATAAAAATATTCGGGTAGCTTTTTTACTCTCCAAAAACCTGCTTTAAAGCCTCGCGCTCATAGTCTTTCCATGTTTTGCCACGGTAGTATTCCAACATGGTTTTACGGTAAGCTGCCTGCTCGTAAAAATACTTAAGCATGCTTATGGCCGGTGCGCTTAGGCGGCCGTTAGGGCTAACAGCGGCATCAATAGCATAATCAAATGATTTTTGATTGAAAATATTCAGCTTTTTAAGTGCGTTCATAGCATTGCCTCTGGTTACAAACTCGTATGAGTTGCTGGTTAGCACCACTAACGAGTCCGCAAAATCATTACGGCCATTTGCTACGGCTATTTCCAGCCATTTTACCAATACGTTGCTGCCACGCGTACCGCGTATGCCTTTGGTTTTATCAAGGTACATAGCGGTTTTTTCAGGGTAGAAAAAACTTAGCTTATCTAATGTTAAAGCTACCAAATCGTACGACGGATCGGTTAATAAGCGTTCTACATCGGGCAATAAATCGTTTTCTAGCTTAGTCAGGTTGTTAACTACTGCTTTGCGCACGTCATCATCTTTATCTGCCAAAGCCCTGCGTAGCATAGCCAAGGTAGCTGCGTTGCTATTGTCATTTATTAGTTGCGATATAATCTCAGCCTTAGGGGCGTGAAAAGTTTCTTTATCAAAACGCTCAATTAAAAATTCGCGCTTATCAGCAACAGGAGTACCGCGTAAGCCTACCAAGGCATCGTAACGGTCAAGCATATACTTAGCGCCTGCAGCTTGGGCTTTCAACTCGTCAACACCTTTGGTAAAGGTTACGGCCTTCATTACATTGCTGTTGGGGTCAAATAGTACATAGGCCACTTTTTTACCGCCTTTGTTAGGTATTACCACATCGTGGTGAGCGTTCTCAATTATTGTGCGTACGCTGTCTTTGCTTCCGTCGGCATAATGCACCTCAAACACAAAAGGCATTTTAAACAGGCCAACAACATCGCTTTGCTCGTGGGTTTGGTCTACCGATATTGCAGTAGCGCCATCGCCCAAAGTTTTATAGGCTACATTATATGCAGGTTCGCCGCCTTTGTATACCCATTCTTCCCAAAACCAATCCAACGAAATGCCCGTTGCATCGTGAAAAGCAACCAGCAAATCTTCGCTATCCACATTTTGGTATTTATGTTTGGTTAGGTAGTATTTGATGCTTTTGTTATACGCCTCGCGGCCTACCACGTACTTAATCATATATAAAACGTGCGCGCCTTTGGGGTAATGGCGGGTAGTACCGGCATTACTGTAAGCAATAGGGTACTTATCTGTTTTAGAAGCCTCTAGCGCGGCATTTACCGCCCCGCGACGTGCCCATGCGTAATAATCTGCACCAAAAACCTGCTCTTCAAACATGCCATTATAATAGGTAGCAAAACTCTCTTGCAACCAATGGTGGGTAAGGGTGCGGGCGGTAATAAGGTCGCCAAAC
>JANOCJ010000028.1:0-2922 GCA_031412115.1 Flavobacteriales bacterium | reverse complement strand
GCCCGGGTTGATAACAGGGCTTTATAAGCGCCTGTGGTGTCGGGCAAATTAAGAGCTGGGGCGGTTTTGCCCAGCAGTAGAGGCTCTAGCGCGTTTACCCTGCTTGTAATTTTTTCAAGTGTTTCGGTATCAACCCAATTGGCTTTGCCTTTAATGTAATACTCTTGGGCCATAAACACATATACAGCATCAAAGCCTACCCTTTTGTCTTTGGCATATTTATTTATTAGCGTAATAACGGTGTATTTGTATGCCGAGGTATTGGGCTTTAGCTTGCTGCAAATAAATTTTATTGATGCTATAATAGAGTCGGGCTGCTGAACGGTTATGTTATCCAAATAATCTATCAGTTTGGTATGCAGCACCGGCGATGTTACCAAGCGGGTATCAAAAAACGGGTAACGGTCCCAATAGTGTGCGCGGTAGGTATAAAACATATACGACGAAGTATCGGTAATGCCTTTTGGAGCCTTAGGTATATCGGGTTTCCAGTTGCCATTTAGCATAGCGCCCAAAAAGCTTTTGGGCTGTTCTTTTCGTATTTTATCCTGGTAGGCTGTTACCTCTTTGTCAAGCAACTCTAGCTTGCGCTTGTATACCGCAGCCGAGTCGGGCCAGCCTTCGGCAAAATCTTCCTGTTTGGTTTGATAGGCCTTGCTTTCGGCCCTTTTCTTTTCTAAAAAATTTAAATAACCAAAAAACAGAGTGTTGGCCGGGCTGTTTTTTATTTTGGCGAATTTTACTGGATTTTCGGCCTGTGTTTCAATAGCAAACCGTTGGTTATCGGTATCTATCATAAACTCAAAAAAGTCGTTTTTTGGGGTATATACCACTAGGTAAATACCCGCGGTATAGGCAGTGTCGGCCTTAAAAACTACCGTACCATCGGTAGCAACTTTGGCCGAGTCTTTTATGTATTGCTTATCGCCATAATAGTAGGCCAGTAAGGCATACTGGCGGGTTGCGCCTTTAATTTTAATGGTAATCTCAGGGGTGGTTTGCGCCCAAATATTAATAAACAGAAAACCCAAAAACAGGGTAGTAACTATTTTTTTGCTCATGCCCGCGGTGTTGCCTTAATGCAGTAAATATAAAAAATGCTGTTATAAATTAGTGGCCTTGCGGCTCATCGTCTTTAGTGGGTGGCAATGTTGATGGCGGAAAATTCATTTTATACTGCTTGCGCATAAAATCTTCCAACTGTGGGGTGTCTAGGCGTTTAGCACGAATAATTTTGTTCTTATCCAACAGGTAAATTACGGGCGTGCTGTATATATCATAAAATTTGCGGTAGCCCAGTTCGTCCATCACGTTTATCCAGCTTAAATGGTTGTCGCGTACATACTTTTTCCACGCCGGTTTATTGTCGTTAGAGCATACTGCATATACCTCAACACCAAAGCTTTTGGCGCGTTTGTAAAACTCTATAAGCTTAGGGGTTTCTTTTTGGCAATGGCCACAATCGGGGTCCCAAAAGTATAGTATGGTATACTGTGCTTTGGTGGTTGATAGGCGTAAATCTTTGCCCGTTGTATCAGGCAAATTAAGTTCAAGCGCAGGTTGGCCAATTAGTATATAGCGCAATAGTTCGTATCGCTCTCTAACCTTGCCCAGTTGGGCCGAATCGACCCAAAAAGCCTTGCAGGTATTGCCGCCCGGCAGGTAGTACTCTTTTGCCATAAACACAAATATGGCATCAAAACCCATGGTTTTTGATGTTTCGTAGTAGTTGGTAATGTAGTTTACGCAAAACTTAAAAACGTCTTTATTGGCGCAGGCTTTATCGCAAATATATTTAGCCGAAGCGTTGATAGAATCAGGGATTGGGATAGTCAGGTTATCAAAATAATACCTGATTTTACTCTGTAAAATAGGGGTACGTATAAGGCGCTTATCGGCAAAGTTGTACTTATCAAAATAATGTGCTTTGTAGGTGCGCGCTACGTAGTTAGAATCGGTAATAACACCGGCTGCATTGCGTGGCGCTTCCGGAATATCGGGCTCCCACGATGCGCTAAAAATGGCCGCCACAAACGATTTTGGGTTGGTAGCCATAATGCGGTTTTTATAGTCTTTTACCGCTTGGTCAATATCGCCCAGCTTTTTGCGGTACACAGCTGCCGAGTCTTTATTTTTAGCTTTATTAAAGGCATCAAACTTATCGCGCAAGGGCTTTACCTGCGCCTGTTTGCCATCAATAAACTGCAAGTATTCATAAAATAATTTGTTCTCGAATGAGTTTTTAACCTTCATCCCTTTTATGGGCGATACGGTATCGGTTTCTAAGCTAAAGTACTGGTTAGCACTATCTACCAAAAATTCAAACACCTTGTTTTTAGGAAACGCCAGCAGGTAAATGCCGGGCTCTAGCGCCTCGTCGCCTTTAAAAATTACCTTGCCCGTAGCGTCGGTTTTGGCACTGTCTTGCAGGTATTGCTTATCGCCCAAATAAAACGCCAGTTTAACGTAGGTATCTTTAATACCGTTTATTTTAAACGTTAGTTCGTAGCCGGTTTTTTGCTGCGCAAAGCCGGTGGCAAAAACAACTAATAAAAAACTAAGGGTTAGCAGTATTTTTTTACTCATAGGTTATTTAGTAAGGGTTGCCGTAAATGCATCGTTGCCGTTGCCGTCGTTTACAGTATAGTTAAGGTTTATTTTGCCCGATGATGAGCTGTAAGAGCCGCTACCGCTAACGGTATAGCCCTGCGCATTGAACGACGGGATTGAAAGTGAGTTGCCGCTAACAATAGCCTCGGGCTTGTATGAGCTGCCTATATTGCCTATGTTACCTACAAATACTCGGGTACTGTCTGACGTTTTTTTGGTAATGCTTACAGTAAAGGTTGATTGCACATTAGATGCGTCAACTTCGGTACAGCTCCAGGTGCCTACAAATTTGTCGCGGTCGTCGGTTGGGCC
>JANOCJ010000027.1:0-3055 GCA_031412115.1 Flavobacteriales bacterium | reverse complement strand
GTAGGGCGGGTTGTGCGACAAGTGAAATTTCAGGTTGGGTTTCGTGGTGCATTTTCTTTGGTTCGTTTCTTTTGTGCAAGCAAAAGAAATGAACGCCCCGGCAGGGAAGCCTGTCCAAATAGATGAAACCATTCATCCGGGCGGGCGCCGCATGCAATGCTAACCGTGGCCTTACAGCAGAAATTCATTAACGAACATTATCTTATTAAGCTTTGTTTCATAGTTTTACACCATGAAAGCCAAAGCCCTTTTATTCCTCGCCATAGTTGCTGTTGCAGCTTGTTCTAAAGTGCCCATTAGCGGCCGCAAACAGTTAAACCTGTTGCCTGCCAGCACGTTAAACTCAATGGCGCTAGCAGAATACCGCACTTTTCTCAGTCAAAATACTGTTGTAGCATCAAGTGATGCAAACGCCCAAATGGTAAAACGTGTGGGCCAGCGCATTGCCGATGCTGCCACTACCTATATGCGTAACCATGGGCAAACCAAGCGCATTGCGGGCTATAAATGGGAGTTTAACCTGGTGCAAGACCCTAGCGTAAACGCTTGGTGCATGCCGGGTGGTAAGGTGGTGGTATACTCGGGCTTATTGCCGGTAACACAAACCGAAACCGGCCTTGCAGTAGTAATGGGGCATGAAATAGCACATGCTATAGCCAACCATGGCAACGAGCGTATGAGCCAGCAACTAGGTGTGCAGGCAGGCCAAGTGGCGTTAGATGTAGCATTGTCTCAAAAGCCGGCCGAAACCCGTAATATATTCCTACAATCGTTTGGGGTAGGGGCACAGTTGGGCTTACTAAAATATTCGCGTGTGCACGAGAGTGAGGCCGACCATATTGGCCTTATATTTATGGCTATGGCAGGCTATAACCCTAACGATGCGGTAGCCTTTTGGCAACGCATGCAAAGCCAAAGCAGCGGTGTTAAGCCACCTGAGTTTTTAAGCACCCACCCGTCTGACGCTACCCGTATATCTGACATTAAAAAGTGGATGCCGGAGGCAATGAAACATTACAAACCCAGGCCGGTATCAACCACACCTGTACCACCCACACAGCCAACTACGCCTACCAAACCCACCAAGCCCAAACCGGGCCAACACTAGTCTGTAAGGTATAGCTTCCATTCGGGCGATAAGGCAATATGCCCATCATCTAATAATGTTTTTAGAATGTTTTTTATCAGCGTAGGCTCGGTTGCGGCAAGTAATGCAGGCAAATCAGCAGGCCGCGGGTTTGCTTCTTCTATTATAGAAAGAATTTTTTCGGTAACCTCAGCAATAGGCTCAACAGGTGCAGCTTTATTGGCTTGGCAGTAGTCGCAATGGCCGCAGGGTTGCGTCGTAGTTTCGCCAAAATATTCAAGCAGCATAACACTGCGGCAGGCGTTTTTATTTTGGGTATAATTTAACAAAGCTGTAAGGCGCTTTTCAGCCGCCAATTTTAGCTTATGGTAGTTTTCGTAAAGCGATAAATTTTGCTCAGACACCGCTGGGCGGGTGTATATAATCTGCGGCTTGTCGGTAGCTTTTACATAATCTAAAATGCCCTGCTTTTGTAGGTTTCGTAGGCCATCAATTACATTGTCAATTTTAATTTTAAGGCTGCGGGCAATGTCAGCTTCCTTAATATTTACATAATGCTCAAATAGCCCTCCGTAAAGGCGTAGCAGCGTTTTAATAAAGGTGTCTACCTTAGGGTTTTGCACCTGAAAGTTATATAACGCCCCATGGTTTATTGTTACAAACAGCCGCGAGGGCTGGTATACCGCATCTGTTAATACAATATAGCCCTCTTTCTCCAACAGTTTTAGGGCCGAGAAGGTAACCACAGCATCCAGCTTATAGTAATCGCAAAAGTGGTTCAGGTCAAAGTCAAACGTTGCGCCGTTGCCGCTTTCTTCGGCCACCCTAAAGTAGCTGGTAAGTGCCTTGTATATGCGTTTTATCTCCGCTATTGGCGGGTACGATTTTTCAAATTTACTTTGCGCCTCTTTGGCGTCATTATCAGCATAAAGTAGCGCGGCAAAAGCCCTCTGCCCATCGCGCCCTGCGCGGCCTGCCTCCTGAAAATACGCTTCGGGGCTGTCGGGCAAATCCATATGTACCACAAAGCGCACATCGGGTTTGTCTATGCCCATGCCAAAGGCGTTGGTGCAAACTATTATGCGTGTTTTATTCTCAAGCCAGCGGCTTTGTATGGCGGCACGCTCAATATTGGTAAGGCCTGCGTGGTAGTAGTTGGCGCTTATTTTATTGCGTATTAGGTGGTCGGCAATTTGTTTGGTAGCGCGGCGGTTGCGCACATATACCAGCCCGGTGCCGGGTATACTTTGGCAAATCTCCAGCAGCTTGGTTAGTTTGTTATTTTCGTAACGCACTACGTAGGCAAGGTTTTCGCGGTAAAAACTCTGCCGTAAAACATATTTCTTTTTAAAGAGGAGTTGCTCCTGTATATCAATAACAGTTTCTTCCGTAGCCGATGCTGTAAGGGCCAGTACTGGCACTTTGGGTATCCACTCGCGTATCTCGGCAATTTGCAGGTACGATGGCCTAAAATCGTGCCCCCATTGCGATATACAATGCGCCTCATCAACCGCCAGCAGGTTTACCTTCATCTTTTTAATGCGTTCGCGCACAATCTCAGTCCCCAGCCTTTCCGGCGATAGGTATAAAAATTTAGTGTCGCCATACACGCAGTTATCAAGCGCAATGTCAATCTCCCTAAAACTCATGGTCGAGTTAACCGTAATAGCCGGAATGCCGCGCTTGGTCAGGTTATCAACCTGGTCTTTCATTAAGGCAATAAGGGGTGAAATAACTATGCAAATGCCCGGTTGCAATAAGGCAGGAATTTGAAAGCACACCGATTTACCACCGCCCGTAGGCAGCAGTGCAAGGGTATCTTTTCCGTCCAGCGCGGCTTGTATAATCTCAAGCTGCATAGGGCGGAACGCATCATGTCCCCAATATTTTTTTAATATGTCAACCGGCGTGGGCATAAGGGGTAAAAATAGGCAAATTTCACCATCCCTTTCCCCCTTCTAATTTAGG
>JANOCJ010000026.1:0-8952 GCA_031412115.1 Flavobacteriales bacterium | reverse complement strand
TGTACACCTAAAAAGCTAAAGTTATTTTCTGATGTTGATTTTTCAATAGCACCGCTTTTTACATAAAAACCAAAGGCTTTGTTGTCGGCATCAGGGTCGGCATTGGTTTCAAAACCGCTACCGGCTACGCCTTGCGCTAATATTACATATTTTTCTCCGCCCACAGGGGTAAAGTTTGGTACCGAACCAATAGTGGTAACACCATCGGGTGTTTTTACTTCAATGTTGTAGCTGGCTACTTTTACATCTAAAAAGCCTGTAGCGGCCCTAAATGCTAGGTTATCTACAGCGGTGTTGCCGTTTATAACAACATCAACTTGTGCAGCAGCAGGGTCGGCAGCGTTGTGTATAATTTGTACGCGTGCGGTTGAAATTGGTAGTGATGGTAGTGGAATAAGGGCGCCACCGCTTGGCAAAGCAACATATAAGCCAAATGCAGGGCCGTTGTTGTTTACCAATGGGTTTAAAAAGCCCGAAGCCAATACTAATAATGACTGGCCACCTAAGCCCAATGATTGTACAGGGGCACTGTATTCAGCTACTGCGTCTTGGCCATCTGCGGTGCGTACTTGTACTGCATAGTCAGCAACGGGTAACGATAGGTAGCCTGAGCCTGAACCATAAGTTAAATCATCAACAATAACCTCAATGTTTGATGTTACGTTAAACACATCAACAGTAGGGGCATCGGTAGCACCATGAAATACTTGTACTTCAGCATCGGCAGTTAGTCCGCTTTCTAAAGCATCACTTACTATAACAATATCAAAAGCCTGAAATGGTGTGTAACCAGCGTTAGGGTTTGTTAAGCCCGATGCAATAGCAAAATAACGTTCGCCACCTACTAAGTTTAGGTTTTTGGTAAACAATGCTTGCGATGAGTTGGTGCTATTTGGGGCAGCAATTTTAATAGTGCCTGTTGTTTTTACTTCAACAAAAGGGCTTGCTGTGCGAAAAGCAAAATTATCAATCGCCAATGCATCGTTAATATAAACGTCTACTTGTGTTGCGTTAGCATCGGGGCTGTTGTGTATAGCTTGTATACGGGCTGTTGAAATTGGTAATGATGGCAATGCTATTAAAGCACCACCGGTAGGTGGGGCTACATACAGGCCAAAGGCTGCACCGTTGCTATTGCTTGCAGGGTTTAAAAAGCCCGATGCTACTACTACTAAGGCAGCACCTTGCAAGCTTAGTGTTTGTAGCGGTGCGCTATATTCAGCTACAGGGTCTATGCCTGCGTCAGTGCGTACTTGTATAGCATAGTCTGCAGTTGGCAGGTTTAAATAGCCTTGAAAATCGCCATACGAAATATCGTTAACCAGCGTACCCGATGGTAATGTTGTAACGTTTGTTACATCTACCGTTGGGGCATCAGTGCTGCCGTGTACAACCAATACATCAGTATTAGTACCAAGGGTAGCAGTTTCTTGTGCTAAGTTAAACACATCAAGGTTAAAAGGCTGGTTAGGGCTGTAGCCTGTTGGGCTTACAATACCGTTGGCTACCACTACGTATTTAGCGTTAGCTGTAAGGGTTAAGTTAAAAGTTGCTAAAATGTCGCCGGGGCCTGTGCTGTTACCGGGGGCAACACCAATGGCTAAGTTTACACCTGCCGGAACATCAAGAAATGGGGTTGCTGTGCGAAAAGCAATGTCTGCTAAATTTGGTGATAATACACCATTAACATAAATGTCTACCGTAGCGGCAGCAGCATCGGCACTGTTGTGTATTATTTGTACACGGGCCGTTTGAGAGAATGCCTTTGTTGATAATATAACCAGGCAAATAGTTACAATTCTAATAAAATTATTTTTCATGACTTTATTTTGGTTAGGAATTTAATTATTTACATTACAGCCTAATAAAACAGTAAAGTGAAATTTTGTTTAACATTGTGTTGTAAAAATTAAACATTTATTATTAATTGGTTAGTAATCAATAATATAAAAATGAAAAAACAAGTTGCTTTTAACACGCTTAATAAAAACCTACTGGCAAATTTTAAAAATTATGCCAATGCAACTGCACTAATGTACAAACAAAACGGTGCATACATAAGCGAGAGTTATAAAATGCTTGAAGATAAGGCCTTGCATGTAGCACAGGGCTTGCTAAATGATGGGTTGGAGTACCGCGATAGGGTAGTAGTAGTGTCGTTTAACAAGCCCGAATGGTCGTATGCCGATTTAGGGGCTATGTTGGGCGGTGCTATTACATCAGCCATCTACACATCAACCCTTGCCGATGAAAGCGCTTATATAGTAAACGACCTTGACGCCAAATACCTGTTTGTAGAAAACCAAATGCAGGTAGATAAGTTTCTTTCTATAAGAGATAAAATACCAAGCGTAAAGCGCATGTATGTTTTTGATGCTTTTACCGCCGCCGATACTGATTTTGTGAGGCCCTTTGCCGAATTGCTAAACACAACTATTGAAAATACGGGCATAGAAAAGCATGTGGAAGAAATTGCGCAGCAAATAACCCCCGAAGATATTGCCACCATAATATATACCAGCGGCACAACCGGCAGCCCTAAGGGCGCTGTGCTTACCCATAGCAACTATGTGCGCAATATAGAGATGGTGCTAAACCACGGCGACCTAAACCTTGACCTTGTAAACCGCAACCTTAGCTTTTTGCCGCTGGCCCATGCGTTAGAAAAATTTGCAGGCTATTATGCTCTGTTGTGTTTAGGCAAAACCATTGCCTATGCCGAAAGTATTGATACCGTTACCATTAATTTACCCGAAATTCAGCCGGAGCTGGTTGCTGCTGTGCCGCGGGTGTTTGAAAAAATTTATACCCGCGTAAAACTAGGCGTAGCCACAGGCCCGGCAATAAAGCGTATGCTATTTAATTGGGCGTTGCATGTTGGAGGAAAGGTGAGTTTGTTGCGCCAACAAAAGCAGGAACCTACCGGCTTTTTAAAGCTGCAGCATAGCATTGCCAACGCATTAATCTACTCAAAAGTAAAGGCCCGTTTTGGTGGAAAGTTGCGCTATTTTGTATCGGGCGGCGCGCCGTTAAGTGCCGATATTATGCGTTTCTTCCACTCGTTGGATGTGTTGATTTTAGAAGGATGGGGCTTTACCGAAGGTACTGCGCCGTGTACTATCAATATACCATCCGACTATAAGTTTGGCACCGTGGGTAAACCATTGCCCGAGTGCGAAATTAAGATTGCAGATGATGGTGAGATACTGGTAAAAGGCCCCAACATTTTTAAAGAATATTGGAAACGCCCCGCCGATACGGCAGAGGTTTTTACTGCCGATGGCTTTTACAAAACCGGCGATATTGGCGAATTTGACAGCGATGGCTTTTTAAAAATTACGGATAGAAAAAAGCAACTCATCATAACATCGGGAGGAAAAAATGTAGCCCCTGCGCAAATACAAAACGAGTTGGCGCAAGGCGGGATTATTGAAATGGCCCATGCCCATGGCGATAAGCGCAACTACATAACTGCCCTGCTTACGCTTGATGCTACGGTGGTTGACAGCCTTGTTGAGCGGCCCGATTTACCCTTTGCCGAAAAAATAAAAGACCCTAAAGTGCTGCAAAGGGTAGAGGTAGAGGTAGGCAAAGCCAACGCCAAACTGCCACAGTTTATGACGGTGAAATATTATAAAATACTCCCCAAATCATTTACTATAGAGGATGATGAAATAACATCAACCCTAAAACTAAAACGTAATGTTATAGAGAAGAAATACAAAGCTATTTTTGATGGGATGTATTTGGGAGATTAGCGGATTAACAAGCAACCAATTTTATAAAACACAGTATAACACCACCATGCATAAAAGCCTGTGTACGTTATTACTTATGTTAATTTCTCTGCCTGTATTTTCTCAAACGCAAAACCTGGTGGCTGATTCCAGCTTTGAGAAATTGCAAAACTGTCTTCCTTCAAGCGATATAGGTAATACAGTGTATTGGATTATGCCAACGTTGGGCACCTCTGATGTGTTTTCTAATTGTGCAAATAAAAAGAAAAAACAACAACAGTATAATGTAGGCGTGCCCAATACTTTTGCGGGCTATCAATATCCGCATTCAGGTGGTAATTATGCAGGCTTTTACTTGTATACTACAGATGACCGCAAGTATGTTGAATACATTGCTACCAAGTTGGTTAAGCCATTAGAGCGTGGCAAAAAATATTGCATATCGTACTATATAAACCTGGCCGATAAATCGGGTTATAATGTTGATGCTGTTGGCGTGTTGTTTTATAATAAAGGCCTTTTAAATGTGGGCTTAGATAGAAGCAACATTAGTTATGTAAGAAGTGCCCCCGGTGTTGTTACTGATATTTCAGCATTTACAGATACTGTACAATGGCAATTATGCGGCGGTACTTATATAGCGCATGGTGGCGAAACCGATTTACTTATTGGCAGCTTTGAAAATGTAAAAGGAACAAAGCTAAAAAATGGCAAAACTAAATATGCGTACTATTATATAGATGATGTATCGGTATATGAAACGGAGGATGGTGTGGCTTGCCGTTGCACCCCAAAAGAAGTGGTAGTAAAGCCTGATACAGTTGTAAACGTTGATGCAGCAGTTGCAAACGTAATTGCTGAACCGGTAGTAAATGATAAGCCCTACATCATTCCCCATTTAAATTTTGATACCGATAGCTGGGATATAAAACCCGAGGCCTTTGCTACGTTAGATAGTTTGGTTGCTTATATCAACACACTAAAGGGGTATCGGGTTGAAGTGAGCGGCCATACCGACGATGTAGGCGGCGATTTGCGCAATCTGCATTTATCTGAAAACAGGGCAAAATCGGTAGCCGAATATTTGATTAAAAAAGGGGTAAGTAAAACTATCATCACCCACAAAGGCTACGGCGAAACTGTACCCATAAGCACTACCAACAAAGACGAAAACCGACGGGTGGAAATTAAATTGATAAGACAATAATCTAACTACTACTGGGAACTGGGAACTAAGAACTGGAGTTAAATCTTCCCTTCTTTATTCTTTACAATCTGGTATAAAAACTCGCGGGCGCGAAATAGTTGCGCCTTAACAGTGCCAAGGGGTAAGTCAAGTTGCTCGGCAATTTCTTCGTACGATAATTCTTGAAAATAGCGCATCTCAACCAACTGGCGGTAGCGGGGTTTCAATTTATCTACCACATCGCGCATCAACTTTTCTTTTTGGCGCTTAATCATACTCTCCTCGGGGTCTAACCCGCTTGATCGTAGTTCTATGCTCATTTCATCGCCATCGTCGCTCGTCATAGGGTTATCTATAGAGAACGTATTGGCGCGTTTGCGTCGTATAAAGTCAATGCAATTATTGGTGGCTATTTTAAACAGCCAAGTGCTAAAAGCATAAGTAGGGGTATATTGCTCAAGGCGCTTAAAGGCTTTGCCAAAAGCTTCAATGGTCAAATCCTCAGCATCGTCCTTGTTGTTAACCATTTTAAGGAGCATAAAATAAACCGAGTCGCGGTAGCGAGACATAAGCTCGGCATACGCTTTTTGGTCGGCACCTTCAACGGCGCGGCGTACCAAATTGTAATCGTAAACGGCCTTGGCCGATAAATTAGTCCCTAGCTCCATTTATTTTTTCTTACCAATATTTTTGAAAGGGCAATAGAGGGGTAAACAAAAAGCATTACAACATCCAACAACGGTATATACGCTACCAACGGTTTTTCGTTCAGCTTTTTTGCACACTTACCCAATACAAGCAACATTACTGTCAAACGTACTAAAAATATGGCTATCAATATAGGCCAATTATATAAAAATACCGCCAGCACTGTTAACAATAGGTAAAATAGGCCGGTAGAGACAAAGTACATAGTTAGTAAAGAGCGCGTGCTTGAAGGGTAGTAGGCCGATGTGCTTATGTGGCGGCGCTTTTGGGTAAAAAAGTCGCCCCATGTTTTTTTAGGTGCCGATACACAATGCGCTTCGTGGTCAATTTCTATGGCCACATTGTCGCGGGTGGCTACTTCTTGTATAAACAAATCATCGTCGCCACTCATCAGGTGCATGTGCGATGCAAAGCCTTTATTATCAAAAAACAAATCCTTTTCGTAAGCCAAATTGCGGCCAACCCCCATATAGGTTTTACCACGTAGGGCTTGGGCTAAATATTGTATGCCAATTAAAAAAGTATCGTAGCGAATAACCTTGTTAAGCAAGCCTTTGCCGCGCTCGTATGGGCCGTAGCCTAAAACAATTGTTTTTTTATCGGTAAAGTTGCGCTGCATTATTTTAAGCCAGTTGGCGCTGGTTGGGTAGCAATCAGCATCAGTAAGCAGCAGGCGGTTGTATTTGGCAGCCTTTATACCAATAGATAGGGCAAACTTTTTGCCGTGTTCGTAATGGTCGTTTTTAACAATGTTGCGTATCTCTAAATGCGGGTAATCGGGCTGCATGCGCAGCATCTTCTCATAGCTTTCGTCAAATGAGCAGTCGTTAACTACAATTACCTCAAACTTACTGTCGTAGTCTTGGTTAAGCAACAAGGGCAGGTGCTTCATTAAATTATCTTCCTCGTTGCGGGCACAAATAATGATAGAAACCGGCTCGTCCTTATGGTTACCAACAACCTGTGGCACATAACCCGATACCTTGGTAAATACACCGAGGTAGTAAAAAAGTTGCACAAAAAATACCATGGCCAGTGCACACAGCACTAGCAACAAGGGCGAAAACGTAAAATCAAATAACTCGTCCATACCTTACAATCGGCAAAAGTAGGGTAGGGAAGGGCAACAAATAAGGCATAGCCAAGCATTTTTTTAACAATGATTGACCTGAAAAGAGTTAGAATTGATTTATGGCCTTTTTAAATAGCGCTTTATTGGCCATAGTATCAAAATTTAAGGCTTTTGGTTTATGTAGGGGGCTGTCAAAACCGGTAATTATTCCACCTGCATAGGTTTTTAAATCTAACAACCTAAAACGTTTTTTAAAAATAACAAACTCTTTACTTTCTAAGTTGATAAGCAAAAGCTTTTGGCCGTTGCCATATAGGCAGCCGCGCCACCATACAGGCACTGCTACAATATCTTTATTATTGTTCCAAACGGGTGGGCCACCGGCCAGTTCAAAAATTTTGGCCTTTTTCCCCGTTTCCATATTTTTTACATACAGGGCCGCCTGCAATGGCGAGCCTTGGCCAAACTCTGTTAAATTGCCATACTCTATTTTGTATTTGCCCGATGGCGATAGCATGCATATATCATCGTTGCTAAAGTTCCAAGGGTCGGGTAAAAGGTTAATCATACCGCAAATTTATAAAATCTTCACTGTCTTAAAAGCCCTAATAAATGTAGGCCAATTGTTGATTTGCATGATTTTTTGAACAATAGTTAGCTGATGAGATAATAGGCAATGAGCAACAGCACATTTTATTAGTAGATTATCTAATTCGCTCATTATCTAATTGAACTTATCTTTGCCCCATGTCATTACAATTCTCTCTTACCGCTACCGATGCTAAAAGCAATGCCCGTGCAGGTGTAGTTACTACCGCACACGGCGAAATTCAAACCCCTATTTTTATGCCGGTAGGTACAGTAGCCAGCGTAAAGGCTGTGCATACCCGCGAGATTGAGAATGACATTAAAGCCCAGATTATTTTGGGTAACACCTATCATTTGTACCTACGCCCGGGCTTAGATATTTTAGAAAAAGCCGGTGGCCTGCATAAGTTCATCGGCATAAACCGCCCTATTTTAACGGATAGCGGTGGCTACCAGGTATATTCACTGGCATCGCAACGCAAGCTTACGGAAGAAGGGGCAAAGTTTGCTTCGCATATTGATGGTAGCAAGCATATGTTTACGCCCGAAGGGGTGATGGATATTCAGCGCCGCATTGGGGCCGATATTATGATGGCTTTTGATGAGTGTACGCCGTATCCGTGCGAGTATGAATATGCCCGCAAATCGATGGAGATGACCCACCGCTGGCTAACACGTTGCATTGAGCGTTTTGATAGTACCGAGCCTTTGTATGGCTATTATCAAACTTTATTCCCAATTGTACAGGGCAGTACGTATAAAGATTTGCGGACTAAGTCGGCTGAGTTTATTGCAGCCCAAGGCCGCGAGGGCAATGCCATTGGAGGATTATCTGTTGGCGAGCCGCACGAGATAATGTACGAAATAACCGAGCAGGTTTGTGCTATTCTGCCTAAAGATAAACCCCGCTATTTGATGGGCGTAGGCACACCCGCTAATATTTTAGAGGGAATAGCTAATGGTATTGATATGTTTGATTGTGTAATGCCTACGCGCAACGCACGCCATGGCATGTTGTATACTACCGAAGGAATCATCAACATAAATAACCAAAAATGGCGTGACGATTTTAGCCCTATTGACCCTGCCGCCATTACCTATGTAGACACCCAATACACCAAAGCTTACCTGCGCCATTTGTTTGCTGCCGATGAGTTGTTGGGCGCACAAATTGCCAGCATACACAACCTTGGCTTTTACTTATGGTTAGTAAAACAGGCCCGCCAACATATTATTGCCGGCGACTTTGCCACTTGGAAAAATGTAATGGTAGAGAAGTTGAGCCGCAGGCTTTAACGAATAATGAATAACGAACAATGAATAATGAAGATTGCCGTTATTAGTTATTCACTATTCATTAATCGCTAATTTTACAAAGTGTTAACCATCATCGACCGTTACATCATCAAAAAATTTCTGGGCACGTTTGTCTATGCTATTGCTTTGGTGGTAATTATATCGGTGGTGTTTGACTTGTCTGAAAAGATTGACGATTTTCTTAAGCGCGATGCCCCTTTGAGCGGCATCTTGTTTGATTATTACCTCAATTTTATCCCCTATTTCGTTAACCTGTTTAGCCACTTATTCATTTTTATTTCGGTGGTGTTTTTTACCTCGCGCATGGCGCAGCAAACCGAAATTATTCCCATTATTAATAGCGG
>JANOCJ010000025.1:0-3428 GCA_031412115.1 Flavobacteriales bacterium | reverse complement strand
TGCCCGATGCATAGCCGCCAATAGGGCCTTGCGCCTTATACAAGGCGGGCGTTCCGGTAAAAAAGTTGCCGAAAATAGTATCCGTTACCTGTTGTACGGATGTGTTAAAGTTTCCGCTCTTAGGCGTAGGCTCGTAGGGCTTTTGACTGTACAACAATACAGTGTTAAGCAGTGCGGCGGTTAAAAATAGTATACGGTTCATCTATAAATCTTACATCTGCAAAGATATACTGAAAATGCGATTTACCTATTATATAGTACCTACTAACATTGCATCAACAACCAACAATCAATATATCATGTTTTCTACATCATCATTTTTTAAAGGTTCTGATAATAAGAATAACAACACGCCGCCACCGGCCGAAAACAGCAACGGTAACGAGCAGCCTTCAACACCATCGCCTGCAGCCCCGGTATCGGGTGCTATGATAAAGGTGTTTGTAGTTGAAGATGATGCTATTTTTGGTAAGACCATTCAATTTAGCCTGGAGAAAGAAGAAGACTTTGATGTAAGCCTATTTACCACAGGAGCCGATTTAGTTAAAAACTTACACCAAAACCCCGACATTGTAGTTATTGATTACAACTTGCCGGATATGAATGGCTTAGAGATTTTACAACGGGTAAAAACTTATAGCGATGCTATCGTTCCCATCATCCTTTCAGGACAAGATGAAGTGCAGGTAGTAGTGCAAGCGTATAAGATGGGTGCTAAAGATTATATATTAAAGAGTGCCAATAGCCACGTAGAGCTTATTCAAAGTGTTAAAACACTTGGTGCCGGCGTTAAATTAAAACGTCAGGTTGAGCAGTTGCAAGAACAAATTATTGACCGCCAAAAATATTCGAAAATTATTGGCGAAAGCAAGCCATTGTTGAGTGTTTTGAAGATGATTCAAAAAGTAGAAAAAAGCAATATGCTTGTTATGATTACCGGACAAAATGGTACCGGTAAAGAGGGTATTGCCAGTGCAATACATTATAATTCGCCCCGAGCTCGCGGCAACTACGTTATGGTAAACATGGCATCTGTTCCGGTTGATTTGGCTGAGAGTGAATTGTTTGGTCACGAAAAAGGCGCCTTTACCGGTGCTGATAACCGCCGCATAGGCAAGTTTGAAGAGGCTACCGGCGGCTCAATTTTTCTTGATGAGATAGGGGAGATGGACTTGGGCCTACAAGCCAAGCTACTGCGCGTTTTGCAAGAGAATGTAATTACCCGCGTAGGCAGCAACCGCGAAATTCCTATTGATGTACGTGTAATAGCCGCAACCAACCGTAACCTGGGCCAAATGGCTAAAGAGGGTAAATTTAGAGAGGATTTGTTTTACCGCCTGCAAGGCTTCCTAATTAAGCTGCCGCCACTAAATGAAAGGGGCAACGATATTTTGCTGTTAGCGCATAATTTTCTTAAAACGTTTTGCGATAATAACCATTTGGGAAACAAAACAATAAGCAAAGAATCTAAAGAAATGCTTTTAAAGCATAGCTGGCCCGGAAACGTGCGCGAATTGAAGGCCACAATAGAGCGTGCAGCCCTTATGAGCGATACCGATATTATTCAAGCAGAAGATATCCTATTTGCATAGTTAATAACTAATGGTATTGACCTTTAAATTATTTGGTCAGGCTATTTTTAATCCTTAAATTTCGGGGTTAAAATGGCAAAAAATACCTAAATCGGTATGAAGAAACTATTACTCATTCTCATTACAGCTTGTGCAACTGTTGCGCAAGGCTATTCTCAACAAATAGCTATGCAGCCGCGTCAGGCAAATTTAACATCTATAACCCCTGCTAACAAGGTAGTTACAGAGGAGTTGGGTGTGCTTACCCCAAAGGAATACCAAGCTCACCCTGAGTATGGTGTAAACCCTTACAATACACCCTGCACGGATTGTATTGAGTTGGTAAACAAGCGGACGGAAAACACCCGCTATTTTGTTACCAACAACAAAAACGGGGCAGAGTTTTACTCGCAACAAGGCTACGGCGCTTTGCATTATAAAGATGCACAAGGCTTTTGGCGTACCATTGATGCTAGGTTAAAACCCACTAATGTTCCGCATTTGTATGCTGCTACCACACAGCAATTGCCAACGGCTGTTGATGCCGGCTTGGGCTTTGCTAGCATAAACAGGGGAGGGGCAGAGTTGAAATTTAACCGCGAATTGGAACTTTTGTTTGATGATGGAACCAATGTTACATCATTAGGAAAAGCCAATTGGGCCAACTATACAGTTGGTGATGATGGCGTTAAGGTAATTGATGCCTGGCCTAATATTGACATACACATTAAAGTTTTTGAAGGCAAGATAGAAACCGACTTTGTGGTGAAAGCCGCATTAACACATACTGATGGCCGCTACATAGTGCGCGATTATATGCAACTACCCGCAGGCCACAATTTAGCCGGCATTACAGTTGGCCAGCCTTTGGTTGGCGATTTTTCTATTACAAACGCCACAGGACAAGAGGCTTACCATGTTGCCAAAGCTTTTGGCTATGATAATAACGAGGTTAATGGCTTTTATGATTTATGGTACCGCTATTCAAACCAAGGGTATTTAGATATTGAAATACCTGCCCATTGGTTAAATGACCCCCAACGCGCTTACCCTGTAACTATTGACCCTGTACTTACTGCTACGGCTATTTTGCCGCAAGGCTCAATTACCGGTTCGGGTTACAACGCTACGTGTTTTACCGGTGGTTGTGCTTACAACTTAACCGTTGCTGTGCCTGCCAATACTACCGTTACCGATGTTACTTTTAGTTTTGATTATATAGCCCAAGGCGGTTGTGTGCGAAACCAAGGCGCACTTGATTTTAACTATGGTGCATGTCGCAGCCCGCAAGTGCCAAACAACTGGTGGAGCTGCCAGGCATTACCCTCTACCGCCGGTATATGTGGTGCAACAAACCAAACTATTTTTGCTGATTTTCAGGCCTGTATACCTGCGCCGCAATGCGCATCGTATACCATGCCTTTTACCCTTAACTTTTACCGCTGCGCTTCGGCCGGTGTCTGTTCTAATACTTGTATTGGTGCTAACAGCGCTTGGTCAATGACGGTGAAGGGCAATACTGTGCAAACCACCGGTATATCTGGTGCACAGGTAATATGTGCAGGGCAGTCGGCTAATTTACAAGTTTCCGGATTATACGGTGTTCCGCCTTACAATATTTCATGGTCGCCGGGTGGTTTAACAGGTTCTCCTATTTCTGTAAGCCCAGCCGCTACACAATTATACACAGCAACTGTTACTGATGGTTGTGGCCAAATTGCTACCGGCACAGTTAACGTAGTTGTCGAGGCCGTCAACGATACTCCCGAGATTACTTCGGTGGCCGTAGCTCCCAACGAAATCGACGAAGGCCAGTCGGCCACGCTGACGGTGAAGTTTGCCGATCAGGACTCCGGC
>JANOCJ010000024.1:0-20313 GCA_031412115.1 Flavobacteriales bacterium | reverse complement strand
CCCGGTATATTAGAAGTAATAGCGCCACCGGCAGAGGCAGTGCCATCGTTATGGCAGTTTGAGCGACTACAAGTGAAATTATCACCCGGAGAGCCTGTATTTGAGTTAGGCGACCCGCTATCATTGCTATGCCCTTGTTTTACATCGGCACTAAAAATAATAAAACCGCAAACTACGGTGCTTAAAATAAGGACTACTTTTTTCATTACTATGTAATTTTAAAATGGTGTTTTAAGTGTATAGACTTTGCTAAAGTACAACATTCAACACTACATTGGTACATAGCAATATTATGTTTTTGTAATTAAGCCTTAGGTTTAGCGTACAACAAAAAAGGCGGGTAGTAAGCCCGCCTTTCAATTAGTATGTAGGTAAATAATTATTCTACCACAAATTTTATTACTTTTTGTATGCCACCGGTTTTAACTACAGCAAAGTAAATACCGGCCGTTAGTTTACCATTCAGTGCCAAGTCTACCGTTTGGGTGCCATTACTTTGTGGCTCGGTAGTTTGGTTGTAAACCAGTTTTCCATCCGTAGTAAATACACGGGTTTCAACAGCTGTTTTTGCATTGTTTATGGCTAGTTTAAAGCTGCCGTTGTTTGGGTTGGGGTATATTTTTAAACCTGCAAGGGCTTGGTTTTCTTCAACACCCGTAGGGGTTGTATTTTCGCTTACAGTTAGTGTTGATGCAAATACATTGTCGCCGCTTTCGCTGCCATTGTTGTTTGCAGCCATAAGCGAGCCATAAAAAGTAACATCGCCACTACCTGCCACAGGGGCAGTCCAGTTAAAAGACCATGTGCGGCTGTCGGTACCGCTATTGCCGCCTGTTTTGTGGGTAATGTATTTACCTACAGAAAGTGTTTTGGTTTCGGTGCTGTTGGTAATTATTATAGTGCCCATTTTATTTCCGCTTGCATCCTGCGGCGATACTTCAAACCCAAAACGCACCCTGCCCGATGCTACAATAGATGCATTAATTGTATAGGTAGCGCCCGGCACATAGCCTGTATTAGGAATGTCGGACGTTATCATACCTGTTTGGGCTACTGTTGAACCGTTGTGGCAATTGCTTTGGGTGCAAGTGCCGTTTGCTATGCCCCCGTCTGCCGGCGAACCCGATGCCCCTGCCGGTGCGCCCGATGGGTTGCCATGCCCTGTTTTTACATCTGCACTGTAAATAATAAATGCAGCTACCAATCCCGTTATTCCAATAATAGTTTTTTTCATCGTAATAATATTAATTTTGTCTTTTATTTAAGACACGCAAGTTTACATTTTAGTGGCGGTTAACGAAATGATATTCGTCACTATTCAATTTATAATTATAAGATTATGGCAAGGACAGATTTGTATCAAGCTCCCGATTATTACAACATTGACGACCTACTTACCGACGAACAGAAACTTATACGCGATACCGCCCGCAATTGGGTTAAAAAGGAGGTTACGCCTATTATAGAAGAGGCTGCACAAACCTGTGTTTTTCCTAAACATTTGATAAAAGGCCTTGGCGAAATTGGTGCCTTTGGCCCTTACATCCCCGTTGAATATGGCGGCCATGGGCTTGACCAAATTAGCTATGGTATTATAATGCAAGAACTTGAAAGGGCTGATTCCGGCATTCGTTCTACTGCATCGGTACAAAGTTCGCTGGTTATGTACCCTATATATAGTTTTGGTACAGAAGAGCAAAAACGCAAATACTTACCCAAACTAGCTACCGGCGAGTTTATGGGGTGCTTTGGTTTGACCGAGCCTGACCATGGTTCTGACCCATCAAGCATGATTACCAATTTTAAAGATGCCGGCGACCATGTTATATTAAATGGTGCTAAAATGTGGATATCGAACGCACCTTTTGCTGATATAGCCGTTGTTTGGGCTAAAGATGAGGCAGGCGATATTCGTGGCCTGGTTGTAGAGCGCGGCATGGAAGGCTTTACCACGCCCGAAACGCATGGCAAATGGTCGTTGCGCGCATCAGCCACCGGCGAGTTGGTTTTTGATAATGTTAAAGTTCCGAAAGAAAATATTTTCCCAACCATAAAAGGCCTTAAAGGCCCGCTTAGCTGCTTAAACAGCGCCCGCTATGGTATTGCATGGGGCGCCCTTGGTGCCGCTATGGATTGTTATGATGTTGCCCTACGTTACTCAAAAGAGCGCATCCAATTTGGCCGCACTATTGGTGGTTTTCAGCTACAACAAAAAAAACTGGCTGAGATGATTACCGAAATTACCAAAGGCCAACTTATGGTTTGGCGGCTGGGTGTATTGCGCAACGAGGGTAAAGCTACTGCGGCCCAAATATCAATGGCTAAGCGTAACAGCGTTCACGAATCGTTAAAAATTTGCCGCGAGGCACGCCAAATGCTAGGCGGCATGGGCATTACCGACGAGTACCCAATTATGCGCCACATGATGAACTTAGAGAGCGTTGTTACCTACGAAGGCACGCACGACATTCACCTACTTATTACCGGCATGGATGTTACCGGGTTGAATGCTTTTAAATAACCAATAAAACAATTTACTGCTTATGTTTGCAAAAAACAGTTAACTATGAAATTACTTTATACCTGTTTAAGCATATTGTTTGTAAGCAGCATAGCCTATGCTCAAGAACCGGCAACCCGAATTGAAATTACCCCATCGGGCGATACCCTTATTGTGCCGGTAGACGATGATATTGTTTACGACACCACAACCTATACTAGCACCGGCGATGATGGTGGCACAACAAAAAGCTATTGTAACAACTCGGTAGTAGGCCTATCGCCAACCAAAATTATTTCTATAGGCTATGATTATGTTTTTCCGTCGGCATATAATTCGGATATGGATTTTGCCGGTGGCGATACAAGCGTTTATAATCGCACTGCAAACCGTACGGGGGGGCTGCGTATTTCGGGCAATATACCCGTAGTTTCGCGATTAAAGGGCCTGCTAAATTTTGGCTTTAATTACTGGCGCACCGGCTATAAATTTGACAATACACCATCAAATTTTGATTTGTATGGCAACAGGCTACAAGCCAGGGGGTTAAACAACCTTGGGCTATCGCTTACGTTTTTTAAGCCATTAAATGATAGGCACTTTATTATTCTGGTTGCGCAGGGCGAAGTTAGCGGCGATTATAATTTTAAAGAATTTTTCAATCGTTTTCAATATACCAAAGGCAGCTATACTGCTCTGTTTGGTTGGAAAAAAAGAGAAGATAAATTATTTGCCATTGGCGTATCGCGCACGTGGCGCGGAGGCGAGGCTCTGCCCATACCGGTAATACTTTGGAACCAAACTTTTAACTCAAAATGGGGTATAGAATTATTACTACCGGCCCGTGGCGCAGTGCGTTATAACTTTTCGCCGCGTTCACTATTGCTATTGGGCTATGAGCTGGAAGGCAGCAGCTACAACATGCAGTTTAACTATATGGATAACCCAATGGGTTTTGTAACACCCCCACCATTTAATAAAAAGTTTGAACTGCGCCGCTCTGAAATACGGGCCCGCCTAACATGGGAAAAACAATTGGCAGGCTTTATATGGCTTAGCGTACAAGGTGGTGTACGCATAAACTACCGCAATGCCGTAGCTTTTGAAAAAGGCCTTGACCGTGGAGATTTTGTTATAACCAATACCGTGGGCACTGCCCCTTATGCTATTGTAAGCATAAACCTTATTACCCCATAAAATATAATAGCGTAACCTTGCTTTAATTTTTATTTTAGCAACCCTTTAAATCTGACATGAAAATACTATTACTAGGTGCTGGCGGACGAGAGCATGCTTTTGCATATAAAATTGCCCAAAGCCCACGGCTTACTAAGTTGTTTATAGCCCCCGGCAATAGCGGCACAGCGCTGCATGGCGAAAATGTAGACTTGCAGCCCACCAACTTTGAAGCTGTAAAACAGTTTTGTCTTAGCAACGGTATTGAAATGGTAATGGTTGGCCCCGAAGAGCCTTTGGTAAAAGGCATTGCCGACTTTTTTCGATCAGACAGCCAATTGCAGCATATACCCATTATAGGCCCGGCCCAAAAGGCAGCTTTGCTGGAAGGCAGCAAAGATTTTGCTAAAGATTTTATGTACCGCCACGGTATACCTACCGCCGCCTACCGCACGTTTGACAGCGATACCCTGCAAGATGGCTTTGAATTTATTGATACTCTGGCACCACCATACGTGCTTAAAGCCGATGGTTTAGCCGCCGGCAAAGGTGTTTTAATTGTAGAAAATTCTGGCGAAGCCAAAGACGAACTTACCCAAATGCTAATGGATGAGAAGTTTGGCGCAGCCAGCCGCAAAGTGGTTATTGAGCAGTTTTTAAAAGGCATTGAGCTATCGGTATTTGTGTTGACTGATGGCAAAAACTATAAAATACTGCCTTCGGCTAAAGATTATAAGCGCATATACGATGGTGATAAAGGCCCTAATACCGGTGGTATGGGTGCAGTATCGCCGGTGCCATTTGCCGACGAAGCTTTTATGCAAAAGGTAGAAGATACCATTGTAAGGCCTACCGTTACAGGTTTGCAGCAAGATAACATTCTTTACAAAGGCTTTATTTTTGTGGGCCTGATTAATGTAGAAGGTGAGCCTTTTGTAATTGAATACAACTGCCGCATGGGCGACCCGGAGACGGAAGTGGTTTTGCCCCGCATTAAAAATGATGTGTTAGATTTATTTGATGCCGTAGCTAAAAATACGGTTGACCAACTGGATATAGAAGTAGATGAGCGCACCGCTGCAGCTGTTATAGCAGTATCGGGCGGCTACCCCGATGAGTATACCAAAGGCATTGCCATTTCGGGCCTTGATGAGGTTGATAACCGTACATTGGTTTTTCATGCAGGCACTAAGCAAGATGGTGATGATGTGGTAACCAACGGCGGCCGTGTATTGGTATTTACATCGCTGGCCGATACTTTGGAAGAAGCCCTGCGTCGCAGCTACCGTAACATTGATAAGGTATCTTTCGATGGTATGTTTTACCGCAAGGATATAGGGAAAGATTTGTTGTAGTTTTTGCCTTCCGGCGGACTTACTTTCTTTTTCCGCAAAAGAAAGTAAGCAAAGAAAGCTCCCGGCTGCATTTTTCAGCGACCCGTTGCGAGGGCGTTCCGCTAAAATCTGCAAACTTTCACGCCTATTCTTTCAGAATGGCGTGATTCAAACAGCGCAGATTTTAGGCGCTACACTTCTCTGCGGGTACCCCGCCTCAAAACGCTAGGCCGGTTTGTAGCTTACGCGTAAAAAAATGCGTCAACTTTCCTTGTGTATCCCCGTTTCGAAAGGAATGCCCATCCTTTCTTTCGCTAGATTATTTGCGCTAGCAAATGTCTCCCTCTTGGAGGGAGTACCCGCGCTATGCGCGGGGGAGGGAGGACAACTTGCGCCAGCCGCGTTAGGAATAGTAGTGAGCTCCTGCGAACGGATAGCCCGGCCCAAGCGCAGCGAGGGAAACGCCCTATACTTCGCACTTCGACAGGCTCAGTATGACTGCTCAGCATGACAAAAAAAAGCCCACAGCTAATGCTATGGGCATGAATATAGTATTATGAAAAACGACTAAATTTTTCGTTTTTCATTTTTCATTTTTCGTTGAAAAGACTAGTACTGGTGGTTTTTCTCCTCCTTTGCGTGTTTAAACATTTGGATAATCCACCAAACCATAAACACAGATGCAATTAGCATCATAAAATAGTTAAAGCCGTTGCCCAAAAAAGGGAATATGCCAAACGACCATTCTAAAAAACTGCCTAAACCTTTAATAAATTGAGTCCACATAATTATTCGCATTTCGTAGGGCAAAAGTATAAAAATATTCTATTTGTTGGTAAAAGCTTATCGTTAAGTTTGCAGGTAAAATTACATACCCCGTTTTGATACGTCTTTTTCGCACAAAAAATTTAATATGCCTGGTGGTTGTACCGCTGGCTGCGGTACTGTTGTGGCTGGGCCCGCTTATGAACCCACCCACGGTAGATGCGCAGTTTGCCATGCCGGTATTTGCCAAAATTTTTGATGCCCTGCGCTTTAGCTGGGTGCTAAAAACCATACTGGCCATGTTACTGTCGTTGGCTTTGGGCTTTTTGCTTAACTGGATTGCTACCGACAATGAGGTTACAAACAACAATTATCTTACAGCGCTTATATTTATTATCCTCACCACGTCGGGCCAGGCCATAGGCAAATTAAACGCCCCGCTGTTTGCCGACATTTTTTTAATATTGGCGCTGGCGCGGATATTTAAAATGTATAAAACCGATGGCAGCCTTGGGCCACCGTTTGATGCGGGCATGCTTATTTCGCTGGCATCGTTCTTCTACTTTCCGGCCATAGGCATGGTACTGATGTTGTTTTTTGCCATAGGCATGCTGCGCGCCTTTAGTTGGAGGGATTATGCTGTAGCCCTTATCGGCCTTATTATTCCCTACCTGTTTTTGTCGGTATATTATTTTTGGTTTGATAAGCTGCCTTATTTCTTTAGCCACTACATAACCCAGCCATTCCTTATCCGCAACCTCAATTTTAACCCTACGTTTACCGACTATAGCCTGCTAACCATTATAGGCTTGTTAGTGCTGGTATCGTTGTTCGATAATTTTACAAACCCTACGCTAAACCGTAGCATACGCCGCCGCAAATACTTAAATGTAATGGTGGTGTATTTGCTGGTATCGTTTGCCTGCTTTGTGCTAACGCCCGATTGGTCGCCGGTGCATTTTATCCTGTCGGCGGTGCCGCTGGCGGTATTTGTATCAAATTTTTTGCTCTCCTTTAAATCAACCGTAGTGCCCGAGGTTGTGTTTTGGACACTGGTAATGGCGGTAGTGTTTAACCAAATGGGGATTTAGGGGATAGGTTATAGGGGATAGGTTTTAGTATGGAAAATCTAGTCCTTCCACAAGGGAGTATTCAAGGGCGTTGTATAATAAAACGGATCTGTATGCCTTGTTATTCTTGTTTTTCAGATCAGAATGATTACTAACAGCGTTTTTGTTAACTAAAAAACTTGCTTTGTCCATTAAAGCAGTTTTGCCACTATAACTTTGCTTAAACATTTCTGAAACCCTTACTTATCAGGCGTTTTAAGCTCTACAGGAGGGTGTTTTGTTTAGTGTTAAAAACACACCCGATTTGTGAATAAGAAATGATTGACTGGAACAAGAATATAAAGAACCTTTGTAAATAGAAAGTGCCAGGCAGGCTACCTAGCACTCTAGTTCAAGATGACCCTTCCAAAAGGTCGGATTTCGATGCCAAACAGTCCCTTCCAAAAGGATTGGAGCAACCCTCGTAGTTCCCGCTACGGGGGTTTGTTTTTATCTGATACAAACATAGTATTAGACTCAAGAAAACCAAATACAATCCTGTTTTTTTTATACAAAAGTTTTAAACGAAAAAGGTATTATCATTGTAAGACTATATGAATCTATCCCTTCTAAATAAAAAAGCCCTTGTATGTGGCTCTACCCAAGGAATTGGCAAAGCAGTAGCTATTGAGTTGGCTTTGCTGGGCGCAAACGTTACGCTATTGGCCCGCAACGAGGAAAAGTTGCAAGCTACCTTAACAGAACTTGATACCACCCAAGGCCAACAACACAATTATTTAGTGGCCGATTTTGCCGATACCGAAGGGCTGAAAACCCTTGCTGCCAATAGCATTGCTACGGCTAACTATAGCATACTAATAAACAACACCGGCGGACCTGCCGCAGGTTTAGCAAAAGATGCTAAGGTAGAAGATTTTCTATCGGCCTTTAATAACCATTTGGTGGCTAACCATATACTTACCCAAGCGGTGATAGAGGGCATGAAAGCCGAGGCTTTCGGGCGTATTATCAATATCATTTCTACCTCGGTTAAGCAACCTATACCGGGCTTGGGCGTATCAAATACCATACGTGCTGCGGTTGGCAACTGGGCTAAAACATTGGCCGGAGAACTTGGCCCCATGGGCATTACCGTAAATAACGTACTGCCGGGCGCGACTGATACGCAACGCCTACGCACTATTATAACCAATAACGCAGGCAAGAAAAATAGTAGCGAAGATGAGGTGCGCCAGCATATGGTAGAAGAAATACCCGCCCGCCGCTTTGCACAACCCGAAGAGGTTGCTGCTGCTGTGGCCTTTTTAGCATCACCCGCTGCAGGCTATATTAATGGTATAAACCTGCCGGTAGATGGGGGTAGGACAGGGAATTTGTAGGAACGCGAAGCGTCATTGCGAAATGTGCTTGCACATGAAGCAATCTCTCAGGTAATAGATAGCACAAATGGAACGCGGAGGTTATACTTATATTCTGACCAATAAAGGGCACACAGTTCTTTATACAGGCGTTACTTCTAACATAAAAGTCAGGGTTACTGAACATAAGTTAAAGATTCATCCTACAAGCTTTACTGCTAAATACAACGTTAATAAATTAGTTTGGTATAAGTCATTTGAAGCTATTGTTGATGCAATTGAAGAGGAAAAGCGAATAAAGGGAGGTTCGAGAGAAAAGAAAGAAATATTAATAAACAGTCTGAATCCGGAATGGCGCGACCTATATGACGAATTGCCTGATGAAATTTAGTGAGTAACATGAACCGGAGAGATTGCTTCATCACGCAGGGCGCGATTTCGCAATGAAGGTTCCGCGCTTCCCGCAATGACAGCTATACTTAAATATACTCGCCCGTATAGCTATTCTTGCACTTTTTCAAGTCTTCCGGTGTGCCTTCAAATATAAGGTGGCCGCCTTTGTCGCCGCCTTCAGCGCCAAGGTCTATCACCCAATCGGCGCAGCGTATAACATCCGTGTTATGCTCAATTACAATAATAGAATGGCCTTGGTTTATCAGCGCATCAAACGATTTTAGCAATTTGCTAATGTCGTGGAAGTGAAGCCCCGTAGTAGGTTCGTCAAAAATAAACAGCACATTGCCTGCGCTGGCGCCCTTGGTAAGGAATGATGCCAACTTAATACGTTGTGCCTCGCCACCCGATAAAGTACTACTAGATTGACCCAAATGGATATAGCCCAAACCTACGTCGGCAAGGCATTTTAGCTTGCCAAGTAGGCGGTTTTCTACCGTGCTTAATTTTTTATTTTGGCTAAAAAACTCAATGGCCTCATCAACCGTAAGTTCCAGCACTTCGTATATATTTTTGCCTTGGTAGGTTACCTCTAGCACTTCATCTTTAAAACGCTTGCCGTTGCAGGTTTCGCATACCAAACGTATGTCGGCCATAAACTGCATTTCAATTTTCACTTCACCATCGCCTTCGCACACCTCGCAACGGCCACCTTCTACGTTAAAAGAAAATGTGGAAGTCTTGTAAGCACGCTGCTTTGAGAGGGGTTGCGTAGCAAACAATTCGCGTATATCATCGTACGCTTTTATGTAGGTAACAGGGTTTGAGCGCGACGATTTCCCGATAGGGTTTTGGTCGACAAACTCCACCGCCGATATGGCGCTAACACTGCCTTCCAGCTTATCAAACTTGCCGGTTAATTCACCATAACCGCCGCTTAATTTTTTAAGCGCAGGGTACAATACTTTTTTAATCAATGAGCTTTTTCCCGAGCCTGAAACGCCCGTTACTACTGTAAAAACACCCAAAGGGAATTTTACATCAATGTTTTTTAGGTTATTCTCTCTCGCACCTTTTACGCCAATAAAATTGCTCCATTTGCGGCGCGTTTTAGGCGCTTCAATTTTCAATTTACCGGTTAAAAATTTGGTGGTGATTGTATCGGCTTTAGCCAACTCTTTTTGGTTGCCTTGAAAGATAACTTCGCCGCCCTTACTGCCCGCAAATGGGCCAATATCAATCAGTTCGTCGGCAGCTAACATTATCTCGCGGTCGTGTTCTACAATAATTACGGTGTTGCCAACATCGCGCAAAGTCTTTAGTACGGTAATCAATCGCTCGGTGTCGCGCGGGTGCAGGCCAATACTAGGCTCATCTAAAATATACATAGAGCCAACAAGGCTACTACCAAGGGATGTAGCCAAGTTGATGCGTTGGCTCTCGCCACCCGAAAGGGTAGAGGAGAGGCGGTTGAGTGTTAAATAGCCCAAACCTACATCGCATAAGAATTGTAAACGGTTAATTATTTCAACCAGCAAACGCTTGGCAACCGCCTGTTCGTGGGCTTTTAGCTTAATATCTTTAAAGTGCGTAAGGCACTTATCTACCGGCAATAAAACTACTTCTTGTATTGATTTATTGGCCACCTTAACATAGCCTGCATCCTTACGTAGACGGGTGCCTAAGCAGTCGGGGCAGGTGGTTTTGCCGCGGTAGCGCGACAGCATTACCCGGTATTGTATTTTATATACCTGTTCCTCAACATCTTTAAAAAATTCGTTGATACCCTGGGCGTGTTTATTACCCTCCCAAAGTATGGCTTTGTCTTTCTCAGAAAGCTCGCTATACGGGCGATGCACAGGAAAATCGAACTTTAAAGTAGCCTTAATAAAACGGTCTTTGTAGTTGCTCATTTTCTCACCTTTCCAAGGTGCAACAGCCCCTTCGTAAACCGATAGGCTTTTATCGGGTATAACAAGGTCAGGGTCAATGCCAATTACAGAGCCGAAGCCTTCGCAGGTTTTGCACGCCCCGTAAGGGTTGTTGAAGGTAAAGAGGTTTACATTAGGCTCCTCAAAACTGATACCATCAGCCTCAAATCGGTTAGAAAATTCGTGGGTTTTAACCGTGCCATTTTCCTCTGTAACTTCCACTAAACAAGCACCTTCACCCTCGGCAAAGGCTGTTTCGGCAGAGTCTATTATACGGCTGTAGCTGTCTTCATCCTCGTGGTTTACCACTAGGCGATCGGCTATAACATGCACATTCTTAAGCTTTTTCAGCTTGTCAGGCTTAGCAATAGCTTCATCAATACGGGTAATGTCGCCCCCTATGTAAATACGCGAAAAGCCAAGCTGCTGTAGCAGTTGCAGCGTTTGTACAGGGTTTTTAGGGTCGCGTATATTGGTGGCAAACAGCACCAAAACCTTGGTGCCATTGGCAAATCCGTTAACGTATTGCGCTACATCATCAGCAGTTTCGCGCTTTACGGGTTTGTTAGAAATTGGCGAAATAGTAGTGCCAATGCGTGCATAAAGCAGTTTTAGGTAGTCGTAAATTTCAGTCGATGTGCCTACAGTAGAGCGGGGATTGGTAGAGTTTACCTTCTGCTCAATTGCTATAGCCGGCGCTATTCCTTTAATGTACTCTACCTCGGGCTTGTTCATACGGCCCAAAAACTGGCGGGCGTAGGCGCTCAGGCTTTCTACATACCTCCTTTGGCCCTCGGCATACAGGGTATCAAACGCCAACGACGACTTGCCTGAACCCGATAAGCCGGTGATAACCACCATTTTATTGCGCGGTATGGCTACATCAACATTTTTAAGGTTGTGTACTTTGGCGCCTTTAATGATGATAAATTCGCGGGGGTCTAAGGTGTCTATATTGGGTTTGGGCATGCTGTATTTTAAGGGGTTGCAAAGATAGTTATCAATTTACAGATACCAATAAACAATGATGGGCCCATAAGGTTGAACTATACCCCTCAACCACTTATTTTTTGCCCTAAGTTTATGATATAGATGAGCTAAAATCGTTCGTTTTGTTAGGCAAGTGTTTTTTACAGTTGCTGAATAAACGGCATTTTAGGTGTTAAAAAACGTTAAAAAACCGTCTTTTTTAGCTAAAAAACGATTAATAACGCACAAAAACCGCTTTTTTTCACTCAAAAAAACATGTTTTTGGTGGGATAAAAATGAACACCCGATTTTGTTAGCAGAAATCTGAGGGATTGTTGGTAGAAATCTATTTATGCGGTTGGTAGTTCGTGGTTGGTAGTTTTTAAATTTACCAAAAACAAAACTAGCCCCCATCACCTAAAATCTATACCATAATTTATGCCAGTTCATATCGCTTTCCCGGCAGTGCTTTTACTACGCCTTTAAATTCTAACGTAAATAAAAGTGATGAGCATTTTGATGGAGTTAAGCCGGCTTTAAAACCAATTTCATCAATAGGTGTAGTACCGTTATCTTTCAGTACGTTTACCAGTATTTCTTCTTCGGTGGTAAGGTCAACAAACAGGCGGGGTTGAATGCTTTTCTTCTTATTTCCTTTACTCTCCCAATTTAGCAAATTGATAATATCTTCGCCCGATGTTACCAAGGCGGCTTTGTTCTGCTTTATCAGCTTGTTGCAGCCAATAGAAAATTCATCCTCCACCCTGCCGGGCACAGCAAAAACATCGCGGTTGTAGCCAACAGCCAGTTCGGCAGTAATAAGGGTACCGCTTTTCTCGGCCGCTTCAATAACCAGCGTAGCATCGGCAAGGCCGGCTATAATACGGTTGCGCCGCGGAAAAAACATTTTATCGGGCTGGTTGCCACTCATAAAATCGGTAGCAATGCCGCCGTTGGCCATCATTTTGTTGGCGTATTTACGGTGCAGTTCGGGGTACAAAATATCAAGCCCGTGGGCTACAATGCCCACCGTTGGCAGGTTGTGTTGTAGGGCTGCTTTGTGGGCAGTAATATCAACTCCATAGGCCAGGCCACTAACAATAAGGCAGTTGGTAGCGGCCAGCTCTTCAACAATTTGCTCAGTAATTTTTGCGCCGTGTTCTGTAATTTTGCGTGTGCCTACAATGCTAAGTATACGGGCATTGTTAAAGTTGGTGTTGCCCAAAGTATATAACAACACAGGCCCGTCCTCACATTCGCGCAGGCGCTTGGGGTAGTTGCTATCTAAATAAAATATAGGGGTTATATCTTTCTTCTCCATAAAGGCCACCTCTTCCTCGGCCCTTTGCATCACATCGCTACTTAAAATTTGCTCAGCCATTTTAGCCCCAATATCGGGTATGGCCATCAGGTGTTGCTTTTTCTGTTTAAAAACAGCTTCGACACCGCCGCAATACGAAACCAGTTTTTTTGCATAAATATCGCCCACACCGGGCAGTAGTGTAAGGGCAACGCGGTATAGCAGTTCGTTTTGGTCAGTCATTGCAGGGGCTAAAATAATATTTTTTAGCCTCATAAGCCGTCCCGCTCTTCCAAATACGGGGGGTGCAAAAATTATTTTCGAATAAGAATATGAGCGCAGAGGGTTTATTTTAAAATAAAAATAAAATTAATGGTTAACAAAAGGCACGCTATTTGTATTTTAGCCCTTAAACCATCAAATTTTATTTAAAATGATTAGAAAACTTATTTTAGCAATTGTTGCATTAGTAGCTATTGGCGGTGTTGCTAACGCACAAACAGGCGCCGATGCGCTAATAGGCTATTGGCAAAATGGCGAGGGTACGGGCCACATTAAAATTGAAAAAATTGGTACCAAGTACTATGGTAAAATTGTATGGCTAAAAGAGCCTATTGATAAAGAAACAGGCAAGGCTAAGGTTGACAAAAAAAACCCTAAAGAAAGTATGCGCACTACCCCTATTTTAGGCTACCGCGTACTGCGCGATTTTGTATACCAAGGCGATAACAAATGGGAAGAAGGTTTGATTTATGACCCCAAAAAAGGCGAAGATTATAAGTGCAAAATTGAGCTGATAAACAACAATACCCTTGAAGTGCGTGGCTTTGTAGGCATTAGCCTTATTGGCCGTACTGATACCTGGAAACGTGTAGACAAACCCGGTGGAAAGCTGGTGAAATAGTTTGTAGCTGATAGCGTATAGCTTACAGAAAATTTAAAAAGCCCCCACGGTAAATGTTGGGGCTTTTTGTTTGTATGGGCTATAATATAGCCGTTGTTTCTAATGATGGTTCTCCTCAAAATGCTAGGCACGTTTATTACGCAAGCTAGCAATCAGGCGCAGCAAGGTTGGGCCTTCATTTCGAAACGGGCACCTGCAAGGAAAGTGAACGTGTCCCGCTTCAGTGGGACAAAGTGCGCGCTGTTTGAAGTTCGCAAAGGGCGAACAAGTTTGCGCGGTTTAGTGAACGCCCCGTAGCAGGTCGGGGAGAAATGACAGCCCTTGATTTTTTGATTACTTTTTGATCAAGCAAACGAAGTTCATTCGTACAATTTAAAAACAATTTACTAACGGATAGAAAGTAATGCCGTCGGCAGACAGATTAAAACATTTGCTAAATAAAAAATCAGCGCATAAAAAAAGCCCCTGACCCGGGGCTTTTTTTTAATCATCACAACCGGAATTGTCTGAAAGAGCGGGTGGGCTTTGCCCACTTGTTACGTCAACTATATGGTTGCCGTAGTTTGCACCGCGCAATACGGTTATACTTACAAATGATGTATCGCTCCGTTCGCCTTTGTAGGCTATAAGGCTTACTTTGTAGTAACCAATATCACTAAACTCCCAGTTTAAATTGTTGTTGTCTACCACAGCACCATCGCCGGTTAACCAACGGTACTGTGTTGCGCCTACCGATGCATTGTAAAAATTAAAGCTGGCATCATCAGTAGTAGCTACTGTTTTGCTGGCCACAATTTTTGCATTGGGGCTTTGTGCGTTTGCATTTACAATACCTAGTACTGTAAGCGCTGCCACACAGGCATGTTTAACATAAGCCAATTTCATAGGCTTAACGGATTAAGTTTAACTAATAGTAACTTTTCAAGTAATAGTAATTGAAAAAATAAACGGCTACTGCTTGGGTTACAGCAGCCGCTTACAAACCAACCAATTACTATTTAACAATAAATTTTGTAGCAAACGTATGGCTCTTGTATATCATATGCACAACATACATGCCTACCGGCCACAATTTCACATCTACCGGGTGCACACTTTTTAATGGGTCTGTGCATTGCTCGGTATAAACTACCTGTCCGTTCATGTTAAGGATGTTGATTGTAGCAGCCCCAACAATTTCTTGTGGTAATGTAATTTCGATAAAAGCAGTCTCGTCAGCAGGGTTAGGATACTCACGTACCTTAATTTTGCTTACCTCTTTAAGGTTTTGTGGTGCCTGTGCTTGTGCTTTTGTTTCTGTTACTCCTAATGCAAGGCCTAACATGGTTAGGGCTAAGAGTGTAAAAAGTTTTGTTTTCATACTAATTGGGTTAAAGGTTGTTTTTATTGATTGTTTGTTTTCCAAAAGTATAGTGGCGCTTAAAATTCTACCTTACAAGCATTGCCTTACTTATACCTGTGTAAGAATATGCTATCAAATAGAAATTGCAAAAACGCTAAAAGCCCTGATAATTAAGCATTGTAGCATGCTTGGGTTTTTTATGTTTTAATAAACCCCCATGTAAGGCGCACTACTGTTAGTGTGTATAACAATGCCCTACAAACAAATTGTGCAAGTGCAACCGGTAGGCATTTTGCATACCGTAAGCGAATTTTATGTTGGATGTATAAAAAACAGTTAAAAAACTACCTTTGTAAAAAGCATTAAAATGAACATTAGGTACCTACCCATTGATAAAAGTTTGTTTGTAGAAAACCGCAAGCGCTTTGCGTCTTTGCTAAAGGATAAGGCATTGGCTATTATTAATAGCAACGATGAAATGCCCCGCAGTGGCGACTTAAATTTTGTGTTTCGCCAAAATGGCGATTTGTTCTACCTTACAGGTATTGACCAAGAAGATACCGCACTGGTGGTATTCCCCAACTCGCCCATTGCCGACCATAAAGAGGTATTGTTTATACGCCGCACTAACGAGCATATTGCCGTTTGGGAAGGCCATAAGTATACTAAGGATGAAGCGCGTGCCCAATCGGGCATACAAACTATATATTGGTATGACGAGTTTTATGCCATAATGCACAAGCTACTACTGGCGGCCGATGCTATATATTATAATACAAACGAAAATAACCGTTTTGCCAGCGATGTGGAGTACCGCGATTTGCGCCTGCTGAAAGAACTACGCAACCGCTACCCCGCGCATACCTACAACCGCACTGCGCCATTGTTGCAAAGCCTGCGCGAAATTAAAAGCGAACAGGAGGTTGAAATTATTAAACAGGCTTGCGATATAACTGAGAAAGCTTTTCGTCGTGTGTTGGGTTTTGTTAAGCCCGGCGTAACCGAATATGAAATTGAGGCCGAAATTATATACGAGTTTACCCGCAACCGTGCCAACGGCCATGCCTATACCCCCATTATAGCATCGGGCGCCAATGCCTGTGTACTGCATTATATTGCCAACAACCAGGTTTGTAAAGATGGCGAACTTATATTAATGGACTTTGGCGCTGAGTATGGCAACTACGCATCTGACCTTACACGCTGTATACCGGTAAACGGAAAATTTAGCCCCCGCCAAAAAGATGTGTATAATGCGGTATTGCGCGTAATGAAAAAGGCCAAAGCTATGTTGGTGGTTGGCAACACGTTTGCTGAATACAATAAAGCCGTAGGCCGTGCTATGGAAGACGAGCTTATAGGCTTAGGTTTATTAAAGGGCCACGAGGTAGAGAAACAAGATGCTGCAGCGCCTTTGTATAAAAGGTACTTTATGCATGGCACATCGCACTTTATGGGTATTGATGTGCACGATACCGGCAACTACAACAGCGCTTTTAAAGCCGGCATGGTATTTACCTGCGAACCCGGCATATATATACCCGAAGAGGGCATAGGAATCCGCATTGAAAATGATATACTAATAACCGAAAATGGCCCGGTTGATTTAATGCCCAATATTCCTATTGAAGTAGAAGAGATAGAAGCCCTTATGGCTAAGTAAAATTCCTCCGTCATGCTGAGCTTGTCGAAGCATAGGAGGAATATATCAGCTAATTAAACCACCCCTTCGTTGGTAAACTTAAGTATCAAATTGGGGTGGCCTTTAAACCATTTGCTAATTTTTTCGCGGGTGGGCTTGTCTATTTTAGTATCCCAAAGGCAAAGCCAATGCAATAGTTTTAGTTGCGTAAGTGTTTGTGGCACACCAGTTACCGGGTTTCCGGCTACGTTAAAATATTCAAGCAGTGGCAGGTTGCCAACTTCGGGCGGTACGCTGGTTATTTGGTTTTTGTAAAACGACAGGTAGTTTAACTTGTACATTTTAAATATAAAGGGCGGTATTTCCTTTATCGAATTTTTGGTAAAGCATAGCACCTCAAGCGATGGGGCAAGGTTTTCAACCCAGGCAGGCACAACGGTGGTTTTGGTATCCCTAAAGCGCAACTCCTTAAGGTGTTTTAAATTACCCACCCCTGCCGATACTTTTATATGCCAGTTGCCGGGAAAGGTAAGGCTCTCCAGCCGGGTTAGGTTTTCAATACTGTCGCCAATTTCTTTAATATAATTATTGTCAATTTTTAACCTTACCAGGTTTTTAAGGCGGTATAGGGCCTTGGGCAACTCTTTTATACTGTTATTGTCAATATCTAAAAACCTAAGGTGGGTAAGGCGGTCAATATCTTGGGGTATTTTTTTTATTTTGTTAAAGCCCAGGTTAAGCGTTTCCAGGTTTTCAAACAAAAAAATCTCGGCAGGAAAAGCCTTTAGCTTTAGGTTTACCAGGCTAAGGTTTTTTACTTTTTTAGGATTGGCCAACGCACTTTGTAGTGATATAAAGCTTGAGTCAGAGGAGGTTTGTGCAACGCCCCGGCCCACCAATAATACTAAAAACACAATGCTTAAAATCCTCATGGGGTTGCTGTCAGTTTTTTCAGTTCGGCCTCAATTTCGGGGTCGTTTACTTTGCGCTTTTTGGCCAGGTTGTATAAATACACTGCACTATCGGGCTTATTTTCGTTAACATAAATATCGGCAAAATTTAAATACACCACCGGCGATAGGGTGTCTATCTTCAATGCCTTTTTATAATAAACCTTAGCAGTAGGTATATTGCCCATTTTGTGGTAGCAGCTGCCTACATTGCCCAACGAAACAATATAATCGGGGTTAAGTTTAGCGTTGCGCATGTACACCTCCAACGCCTTGCGGTAGTCGCCAATATTAAAATAAATGGTGCCTAGCGTATTTAGCGCATCAGGGTAAGCAGGCCATATTTTTACGGCACGCTCATAGTATTTTATCGAGCCTTTTATCAGGTCGCGCCTTTTTACGGGGTCTTTCTCTCGCGGCACACTGTCAAACATCAACCGCCCAAACATGGCATTTGCCTTAGCCGAGTTGGTAAGGTATTTGGTATCGCGCAGGTAAAGGTCGTAGTAGCTGTACCAATCTTGATTGCGGTTAAATACTTTAACAAAATACACCAAGCCAATAAGGCCGGCGCATACATATATAGTGCGGTTATTCTTTAGCTTTAACCAAGGTTTAAGGCTAATTAGCAGCAACGCCAAGCCAATGCAAAAGCTAATAGATGGAGCATACAAAAAGCGGTCGGCAATAATGCCCGGCACCGGCAGTATATTAGAAAATGGCGCCAGCGATACAAAGAAAAAAAGTATAGCAAACGCCACCACTTTGTTTTTGTTAAACTGTTTGTATACCGTATACAGCAAGCCTATAATAATACCTAGGCTTAGTAAGGCTTTTGGGGCAAAAATACCCGTTACCGGCACTACGTTATAGCCATAATAAAAGCCCAGTGGGTGAGGATAAAAAAGCAGTTTTACGTTATACAAAAACACATTTAGCATAAAGCCAATGCGCTCATTAAAGGTAACTGGGTCGCCATACAGGGGGTTGGCCCAAAAGTATTTGCCGGCGTTGCTTTGTTCCAACATAGCGTTGGGTATAAGCATAGCATTTAAAATAACTATAGCGCCAACAATACCGTAGGCTACCAGTGTGCCATACTTACGTTTGTTAATCCACAATATGGCCACAAATGCCGATGTCATTAGCGCAAACGGGTCAAGCTTAATAAAAATAGCATACATTAAAATGCAAAAAACGAGTATAGCGGTAAAATTTATCTTCTCTTTAAACAGCAAGCCGCGCGGCGCTTCGGGATGAAAGAACAGCACAAACAGCGGCGCCAGCGCCATGTATATTATACCCGTTTCTTTTGATAGGATTGCACATACCAACAGTAGTATGGCCAACCACGGCAGCAGTAAATTGCGGCTGGTAAAGTATCGCCAAATAGTACCTATAAACAGCAGGCCAAATAAAAAGCTAAGCTGTTCCTCACGGTTTTTAAGGCTCGCAACCACCTCGGTATGTATGGGGTGGGCAATAAACAGCAGCGTGGTAAGCAGCGGATACAGCACCGGCTTATCCCTAAAAACAGTTTTGCTCAGTATGTAAAACAGCAGGCAACTGGTAAGGCAGTAAAAAAGTATGTTTACAAAATGGCCCATGTGTGGGTTGCCGCCCCAAAGGGCCCATTCTACTGCAAAGGTAGCACGTGCCATAGGGCGGTAGCCGTATACAACGTCCATGTCGCCAATTTTGGTATCGGTATAGCGGCTGCTAAATATCTCAACAATTCCGCCAAAGCCTTTTTCAACGGCTGCATTTTTGCGGTTAAAATCGCTGGTTACACGGTAATCATCCTCGCTGTAATAGTTGCGGATGATGTTGGCATAAAACACAAAACAGGTTAACGACAGGATTCCGAATAGCTGAAGCAGTTGTTTATTTGCGCGTATCTTGAACATCATTTAATATATCGGGCTATAAATATGCAATTATATAAATAAAGCTTGATTATCTTAGCCCCGTCCTAATGGGTGGATACAATTCATCAGGGCGGGCGCGCCTTTTAATTATTATACATGGCTGCAGAACAAAACAAGCCGCATTGGCTGGGTAAATTTACGTTAGATACACGCTCGGTCGACCTTTTTAGGATTTTGCTGGCCCTTATTGCTTTGTACGATATTATTTTTTACCGTATTGCAGGGTTCAATTTGTTTTACAGTGTTGATGGTATTGTGCCGCCCGGCTATTGCTACAAACAAAGCCCGCTGGCTTTTTTATCGCCCTACTATTGGTTTAATAACGATGCCTTTTCATTGGGGCTACTTTATTTTTCGGTAGCCGTATTTGTATGTTACCTGCTGGGCATAGGTCTTAAATTTATAAAACCGCTGGGCTGGTTTTTGTACCTGGCTATTTTGCTGCGAAACCTTAATGTTGAATTTGGCTACAACATTTACACCGACCATGCCTTGTTTTGGGCCCTGTTTATACCCATGGGCAGCCATTTTGCCTTATTCAAAACTAAAGATAAACCTGTTTTATCAACCCACCCATTAGCCGTTTTTGCATCAGCCTTGCAAGTAGCGTTGTTATACTTTACTACTGCCGTTGCCAAATATGGCGAGGCGTGGACAAAAGGCATTGCGGTGCGCAACATGGTTGCCGATACTACCTTCGATTCGCCAATGCAAAATATAATATTAAACAGCGCGCCCTTATATAAGCTAC
>JANOCJ010000023.1:0-2596 GCA_031412115.1 Flavobacteriales bacterium | reverse complement strand
CGGCTACCTTAGTTTCGGCAGCAGGTTCTGCTTTGGCTTCGGCCTTAGGGGTCTCGTCTGCTTTAGCAGCAGGGGCAGCCTCTTCGGCAGGTTTAGCAGCGCCTTTGTTGTATTCATCCAGCAGCGGCTGAAAATCTTCGCCGGCAGCGCCTAATATAGCAAGTACAGCATCTACAGGCGTAGCCTGGCCTTCTTCAATACCACGATACAAAAGCACACCATCTTGAAACGACTCAAATTCCATAGTGGCTTTGTCGGTTTCAATCTCGGCCAATAGGTCGCCGTTTTTAACGGTATCGCCAACGTTTTTGTGCCATTTAGATACCACCCCTTCGGTCATGGTATCGCTCAACTTGGGCATTTTTACTATTTCTGCCATAATATGTTACCTCACCCCTACCCCTCTCCTAAAGGAGAAGGGAAAGGAATTATTATTAATATGTTATTCCCTAATAAACGGATAATCTTCTTGTGCATAAACGTCGCGGTAAAGCTCTTCCGCTTCGGGGAAAGGAGACTCATCAGCAAACTTAACCGAATCGTCAACTATAAGGTTCACCTTGTCATTAATGGCTTCTATTTGTGCCTCGCTGGCGTATTGTTTCTCTAATATAGTAGCCAATACGCGCTGTATCGGGTCTTCCGACTTATACTTCTCAACCTCTTCCTTAGTACGGTACTTAGCAGGGTCGCTCATACTGTGTCCACGGTAGCGGTAGGTTTTCATCTCTAACAAGTACGGGCCTTTACCATCGCGGCAATGCTTAACGGCAATTTCCATAGCATCATGTACAGCCTCTACACTCATTGCATCAACCGGAGCTGCAGGCATATCGTAGCTTTCGCCAATGGTATACAGTTCGGTAACGTTACTTGTACGCTGTACCGATGTGCCCATAGCATAATTGTTATTCTCAATAATAAATACCACAGGCAGTTTCCATAGCATGGCCATGTTAAAAGCCTCGTGCAATGCGCCTTGGCGGGTAGCGCCATCGCCCATGTAGCAAAGCGTAACGTTGGTTGTGCCTTTATACTGTTCGGCAAAAGCAATACCTGCTCCCAAAGGAATTTGCCCGCCCACAATGCCATGGCCGCCAAACACACGGTTGGCTTGGCTAAACATGTGCATAGAACCGCCTTTGCCCTTGGATACCCCGGTAGATTTACCATACAATTCGGCCATTACAAACTTAGGTTCAACACCTTTTATAAACGGGTGAACGTGGTCGCGGTAGGCGGTAATAATATTATCCTCGGCCGTAATGGTACTCATAGCCCCGGCAGCAATAGCCTCTTGCCCAATATATAAGTGGCAAAAGCCCCTTATTTTTTGCTGAATATATAGCTGGCCTGCACGCTCTTCAAACTTGCGCATAAGCAGCATTTGCTCGTACCACATAAGGTACGTCTCTTTACTGAATTTTGTTTTTGCCATAATCCTTTCCATGCCCCAAAATAGATGATAGGGCATGGCAAAAGTAGTGAATTGGGTGGATTGGCAAGCGGTGGTATGCTTGCAGAGTTTTTACACGTTTCTCCATCGGGAAATAACTACTTTTGAATGATGAAAAAATTAATGCCAGTTGTTATAATCCTATTGATTTCATTGGCTTGCCAAGCCCAAAACTGCTTTGTATTTGTGGGCGGCTACAATAAAGATGCAAGTAAGGACGGACTATATGTTTTTGAGATGGACACCGTCAGCGGGGCGCTGACAAAGGTTTCTACCCTGAAAGGAATAGTTAATCCTACCTATTTTACCTTATCGGCAAACGGGGCTTTTTTATACTCGTGTACTAACAGCAAGTTGCCACGCAAGGGCACGGTTGCCAGTTTTAGTTTTGATGCTAAAAGCAAAGAACTAACATGGGTAGATTCCATATCCAGCGAAGGCGAAAACCCCGTATATGTTAGCATTGATAAAAGCGGGCAATGGCTGGCCAACGCCAACTATAGCACCGGCAGTGTTTCTATTTACAACCTATCGCCCGATGGTAAAATTGAACTGGCACGGCAAATAATTTCGTTTACTGATAGCAGTATTAACAAGGTGCGGCAAGAAGCATCGCATGTACATTCGGTGGTATTTTCTCCCGACAATAATTTTCTTTTTGCGCCCGATTTAGGAGCCGATAAAATTTGGCGCTTCGGTTTTTACCCCAATATGATTTGGCCGCTGAAACCTTTGAAACGCATTAAAACTGTTGCAGGCAGCGGCCCGCGGCACTTGGCTTTTAGCCCAAATGGTAAATATGCCTATTGTACTGAAGAACTAACCGGAACTATTAGCGCCTACAAATACCGCAAAGGAAAACTAAAAAGCATACAACGAATAAATGCCCATACCGATACTGTTACCACCCAATTTAGTGGGTCAGACATCCACGTATCGCCCGATGGGAAGTTTCTGTACGCATCAAACCGTGGCGAGGAGAATAACCTAGCCATATTTTCAATTCAGAAAAACGGCAAGCTAAAGTTAGTAGGTTATCAATCAACCTTAGGCAAAACACCCCGCATATTTGCTATATCAGCTAACGGAAAGTTTGTCATTGTTGCTAACCAATCAACAGGTAATGTGGTAGTATTTAAG
>JANOCJ010000022.1:0-3273 GCA_031412115.1 Flavobacteriales bacterium | reverse complement strand
GTTAGCATGGCGTTATCATATACGAGTATAAGATGCACTTGGGTACGCTAATCCACAAAATATTAAATACTGATTTTCAGGCTATTGCTAAAGCGACTCAAAAATCTTCAATAAAATATTCTTTTTACGCAGCGATACGGGCACTTGGCTATTGTCTTTCAGCATTAATACGCCACCATTTTTTTTGTCGTAGCGGCCAATAAAATCAATATTAACCAAGTGGCTATGGTGTATGCGAAAAAAGCCGTAATCGGACAGCATATCCTCATATTCGCCCAGGTTTTTCGATACCATTAAGCGGGTACCATCCACCATAACAAATACGGTGTAATTTTTATCAGAAATACATTGTACTATATCCTTTACATCAATAATATGTATTTGGTCGAAGGTTTTTAGCACCAGTTTTTTCTGTGCCTTTTCTATATGGTACAGGTTATGTATAAGCGTATTTAACCGTTTGGCTACGTCGTCCTTATCAATAGCTGAAATGGCTTTGCCCACGGCTATTTTCAACTCATCAGGATCAATAGGTTTCAACAAATAATCAAGCGCACTAAACCGTATTGCCTGTAGGCTGTACTTTTCGTGTGCGGTAACAAATATTACCTTAAAAGGGGGTAAATCGGGCTTTTCAAGCAACTGAAAACTTTTTTCAGGCCCCATTTCTACATCTAAAAAAACAAGGTCGGGCCTAAGTTCTAAACAAGCAGCATAGGCAGTTTCCACATTATTTGCCTCGGCCGCTACGGTAATTTCAGGCGCAATTTCGGCTAGCATTTTTTTTAGGGTATTTCTAGCCCCTGCCTCATCATCAACTAATAGTGCTTTCATTGTTTTATCGGTCTTATACCTAGGTTGGTATGTTAATCTCAACCTGGGTTCCTTTGGTTTGCGTGGTGCCAAGGTCGGTTATTTTTAGTTCAGGTTTGTATTTTCGTTTTCTTCCAAATAATGCTAACCGCTCAGTTATTATTTGGGCAGATAGGGATTGGTGCTCGCCGGTTTCTTGTTGCTTAAACCCGGGCCCATTATCAGTTACTTTAATGTTAAGCATGTGGCCTTGCATGCTAAAGGCTACACTAACATAGCCCGGCCCATCTTTCATTTTTACTCCATGCTCCACCGCATTCTCAACAAATGGCTGCACCAGCATAGGCGGTAGTTCTAAAAAGGTAGCATCGGTATTTTCATCAACAGTAATGCTGTATTCCAACTTACTGCCCATGCGCAGTTTTTGCAGGGCAAGATAATTTTCTAACCCTTCAATTTCAGTTTTTAGCAGTATATTTTCGTGGCGAGAATTTTCGAGCGTAAGGCGCATTAAGCGGGCAAATTTTGACAAATATTGCGATGCCTCTTTTTCATTATTGCTATAAATATAATCTTGTATGGCCTGCAATGAGTTGAATATAAAGTGGGGGTTCAACTGCATTTGCAGCAATTTTTGTTCTAATATTTTTTCGCGCTGGTTGGCTATAATACGGCGTTGCCTATAAAAATAAACGCCGCCTAAAACTATTAAAAGCAAAACTGCGCCCAGGCCAATAATAATAATATACTGCTGTTTTATTAGCAGGTCCTTCAGTTCAGACTCTTGTTGCAATTGTTTGTTTTCATCCTCTTTTTTATCTACCTCGTAACCTATTTTTAGTTCAGAAATGCTGCGGTTTTTATCTGCATTAAAAATAGAATCGCGCAAGCTATAGGCAACAAGTATATTATCATATGCCTCTTTATTGCGCCCTAACCTATTATAGGTATCTGAAAGGCCCAAATGGGCGCGTTCCAAAGCAAGCAGGTCTTGCACACTATTACCATATTCATACGCTTTATTAAATGCATATAATGCGCTATCTAAATCATTTTCTGATAAATAAATATCGCCCATTGATAAGTAAACCGCACTGTTTGAATAAGGGTCTTGTATGGCTTGCATTTCGGGCTTTGTTAATTCAGCTATAATGGGCTTTGCTTTGGCGTGTTCTTTATTTTCAATATAATTAATACCAATGTTCATTATTATGCTGGCATAGGTAATTTTATCGCCCAATGTAATGCTTAGTTTTTTTGCATCTTGATAAGCATTTTCAGCCTCGGCAAACTTATGCAGGCCGGTATATGCAACGCCCTTATTAATATATGCCGACATTAATAAATCATCATTACCCTGAACGTTTGCTATTGCCTTAGCGGTATACACCAGTGCTTCATCAAAACGACGCAGCTTGCAAAGCACAATAGATATGGTGTTGTATGCATTACCAATTCCTTTTAAACTTTTATCATTTTCATAAAGCCTTAATACTTCAAGGTTTATTTTTAAGCTTTTTTCATACAGGCTTAAGTTTATGTATACAAACGATATATTTTGTAATGCAGCTATTTGTGCCCTGCTATTATTCAACTCCTTAGCCAAACCCAATGCTTTATTATAATAATGCAATGCCGAGTCTGGATATGTGCCTGAATGAAGATAAGCATTGCCCATAGTATGGTAACCAATACGTATTGACTTTTTGATACCTGATTTTTGTGCAAAACGTAAGCACTCTAAACTATAGTGCTTCATACTGTCAAAATCGGTTTTACCATATTCTTCGGTAAGTGCGCTACAACGTTTTGCCCTTGCAGTATCGGAAGTAGCTGCTTTTAGCTGGTTTTTAAGGGAAATTATTTCAGGTGCTTCCTGCGCTGCCAACACCCCTATGCAAAACATAAATACACCAAGTATTACATGGGCTTTACCCAATATATAAAGGTTTGTATTTAGTGTTTTTTTACGCATAGTATTACACCTCGGTTGGTATGTTAATCTCAACCTGGGTTCCTTTGGTTTGCGTGGTGCCAAGGTCGGTTATTTTTAGTTCAGGTTTGTATTTTCGTTTTCTTCCAAATAATTCCAACCGTTCAGTTATTATTTGGGTTGATAGGGATTGATGGCCGTCGGTTTCTTGTTGCTTAAATCCGGGCCCATTATCAGTTACCTTAATATTTAACATATGGCCTTGCATGCTAAATGCTACATTTACATAGCCGGGCCCATCTTTCATTTTTACTCCATGTTCAACCGCATTTTCAACAAAGGGTTGCACCAGCATGGGCGGTATTTCTAAAAAGGTAGCGTCAGCATTTTCATCAACAGTAATGCTGTATTCCAACTTGCTACCCATGCGCAATTTTTGCAGGGCTAAATAATTTTCTAACCCTTCAATTTCAGTTTTTAGCAGTATATTTTCGTGGCGAGAATTTTCGAGCGTAAGGCGCATTAAG
>JANOCJ010000021.1:0-2991 GCA_031412115.1 Flavobacteriales bacterium | reverse complement strand
ATTCGGGGCTTTTTTGTTCCCGTAAAAATTAGCTAAATCCCTTACTTATGTAAGGATATATTAAAGGGTACCTATCGTATTTCCAAAAGGGTACTTAGAATTGCACCCATAACTAATTAAATATTAAATACCTATGAAAGTCAACGTCCTTTTCTATTTAAAAAAATCTAAGGGTAATAAACGCGGATTAGCCCCTATATGGTGTAGGATAACCGTCAATAAGAACCGGGCAGAGTTTAGCACTGGTCAAACGTTACCCCTTGACAGGTTTGACCAAGACCGGCAAAGGGCAAAAGGAGAGAGCGGGTTAATAGATGCAATTAATTCTAATCTATCATGGATACAGACACAGGCACAAATTTTAAAGCTTTACGCGCAGCATAAGGGTATAGCCTACAGCGCACAATACATAAAGGAGAAACTGGTAAACCCGAGGGTTGCACCTACTTTAAATGAGGCGGTAAAAGACTTTTGCCAAAACAGGATAGATACTTCCGAATGTGAAGGAACAAAGAAAACCTACCGTAACCGCCTTAATAACTTTATACAGTATTTTAAAAATACAAACCGCCTCCATTACACGTTAGATATGTTAAACCCCCAGTTGTGCGATGAGTTTATATGTTGGCTACAAATTGAAAAAAAATCTATAAACCCCGATTACATGCGTAAACATATCGAAGTATTAAAGGCCGTAGAAAGAAACGCTATGGCATTGGGGTTTGTAGAATACTTAAAATTAGCTAATGTACGTACTTTACGGACAAACAGGGGTGCGCCATTGTACCTTACAGAAGTGGAGATTACGCAGCTTACAGCACATAAGTTTATACAGCCCCGATTGCAGCATGTGGCACACCTGTTTTTGATGCAATGCTACACAGGCATGGCGTATGTTGACCTAATGGAATTTAACGTATCCAAAATAGTTAAAATAGACAACAAAGATTTTATAGAATATAAACGGGGTAAAACAGGCGTTACAGCGTTGCCCCTATTATTGCACGAAACAATGGCAATAATTAACCTTTACCCTACAGGTTTACCCCAAATATCCAATCAAAAATACAACAGCTACTTAAAAGAGGTAGCGGATATATTAGGCATAGAAACTAAGCTAACCACGCACATAGGGCGCAAAACCTTTGGTATGCGCATGCTTAACGAGTACGGGTTGACTATTGAAGCCGTTAGCAAAATGCTAGGTCATTCCACTATTCGTATGACAGAACAAAGCTACAGCCGAGTAACACACCGCCGTTTGGTGAACGAGGTTATAAGTATTTCCCAACCAATGGCAGCTTAAAGCCGTCATTTTTTCATTGGCCACTCCGGTGGCGCCATACTTTTTGCCGCCATTTTAATGAGCGCCATGAGCGCCATCATGCCCTGCAGTAAAAAATTTGACGGCATTACTCTATTTATTGGAACCTCCTTAACCCAATTATATGAAAGATTTATATTTAGATTGCGAGTGGCATCGCACAGGCGAGATATTTTTGCTTGGCTATGCCCACTCGGTAAAACACTTTGACCAGTTGTATGACCACCGCCTAAGCGAATATATGGTGGACGAAATTTTCAATCAGGTAACAGGGCATGTATATATATACGGCCCCGATATAAAAATGATAGAGAAACACTTTCGCCTAAGCCTAAGAAAGAATTTTATGTGCGTAAACCTGCTAACAGCGTTCAGGCGGGAATATCCCGGTATGTATAACTACAAGCTATCCAACCTCGAGGAGTACTTTAAAATACAGCGCAAAACGGGAGTGTACAAGTCCGATATAAATAAGCTAATGATAGACTGGAACAACGAAGCGCACAGGGGGCAGGTGCTACACTACAATAAAGAAGACGTGGTAAACATGATACGTGTAAAGCGTAAAATATGCGGCGAGGTAGGATTGACAAGAAAGAAACTGGAGAAGTACCGTTTAAAGTAGGTGGCATTTTTCGCTGAGCTTGAACGCTGCAGCTTTAACTATTGCCGTCAAAAGTTGCGACCGGCTGAGCTGCGCGCACAAACTTTTGACGGCTTTTTTGTTGTGGCCACTTAATACCTGGACAACTTTTTGCCGTCACGCTTTACCACAATTTAAAATTCGTGTAGGGCTTGCCTTCCACTTTACGAAGAACTGAGCGACGGTTTCCACGGCGTTTAGTATACGATATATGAACCCATTGCGGGTTTAACCCTGAGGCACCGTACTCTAAAATAATTTGGTCGAAAGGCCTTTTACCCGGCGCAAACAAATCTTTTATTATCTGCACTAACAGGTCGTTTCGTATTGCACCGTTATAGCGTAGCTTGGTGTCGCTTGCTTCGCCTTTCGGGTGTTGCGAATCGTCGGCACTACCTACAGCCCTGTTCACTGGTAGGCAACGGTAGCCCGAAGTAGTGAATACTTCTGAGCCCGGATAACGTCGCGCGGCTTCGTCGCTAATGACTTGCAGCACCTCGTTAGATAATATTTGCAAACGCTCTACCACATCTGCAGGCGGGTTGTTTTGTAGGTTTTCTACTTTTAACGCTTTGGCTTTCGCACTTGCTGTAAGCTTTGCTAACGTCCAGTTATTGGTGAAGTTCATGCCGTTTTTTTTTTAGCAAGCAGCGCGTAAAGTGCTGCAGTAACGAAGAAGGCCGTAGCCACCCCCGCCATAGCATCTGAGCGCCGCCATGATTTTAAAAGATTATTTTCTTTTAGGTACTTTTCAATAATAGCTGCACTAGATATTATTGCCGCCGCATACACCGGGCGGTTGTCCCCGTTCTTTTCATCTATATACGGGCTGTAGGCAATGGCTTTGGCATAATTCCTTACATCGTAGGATTGTGCTGCAGCATTTTTATACTTGGTAGAAATAAGACGCGCGTAGTCATAAAAGGAATTATAACTGTAATCGTATACCCTGAACTTTATGCCAGTACCTGCAATGCGTGTAAGCCCTTTCCAAAATTTATTTATGGAGCCATACCCTACAAGG
>JANOCJ010000020.1:0-7129 GCA_031412115.1 Flavobacteriales bacterium | reverse complement strand
CGGTCGGCTTTGCGTTTGGCTTCAATAATTTCTACCGCACGCTCGTCGGTAACAATATACGGGTCGTCGGTTTTAGGCAACGAATAAAATGCTTTGTTATGTTGGATGTAAGGGCCAAATTTACCAATGGCTACCTTCATGTCCATATCCTCATACTGCCCAACTATACGCGGCAGACGGAACAGTTCCATTGCCTCTTCTAACGATATGGTTTCAATACGTTGGTCTTTACGCAGACTGGCATACTTTGGTTTTTCCTCGCCTTCGGCAGCAGTTGGGCCTATTTGTACAAACGGGCCATAGCGTCCTATGCGTACACTCACCGGCAAGCCTGTAGCAGGGTCGTCGCCCAACATACGCTCACCGGCGGGGCGTTCAGCTACCTCAGCGGTTTTCTCCACCTCTTTGTGGAAAGGATGATAAAAATCCTTCAGCATTTTCTCCCATTTCTGGGTGCCGTCGGCAATTTCGTCAAACTCAGCCTCTACTTTAGCAGTAAAGTTATAGTCCAAAATATCGCCAAAATATTGTACTAAAAAGTCGGTAACAACAGTGCCAATATCGGTGGGGAAAAGTTTGTTTTTCTCTGCACCGGTATTTTCTGTTTTAACCTCTTCCTTAATTTTTCCTTTAGCCAACACTAAGTTGCCATAATCGCGGGGCTTGCCTTCGCGCTCTTCCTTGGCCACATATTCGCGGCGGATGATGGTAGAAATGGTTGGCGCATAGGTAGACGGGCGGCCAATGCCAAGCTCCTCCAGCTTTTTAACCAAGCTAGCCTCGGTGTAGCGCGGCGGGTGTTGGGTAAAACGCTCGGTAGCGGTAATGTTGTCAAGGCTCAACACCTCGCCTACTTTCAATGGCGGAAGCATTTTTTCTTCGCCATCGCTCTCACCTTCGTCGTCAGTGCCTTCAAGGTAAACCTTTAAAAAGCCGTCAAACTTCAACACTTCGCCTTGGGCAATAAAGTTTTGTTTAGCGGTAGATATGTTGATGGTAGCTGTAGTACGCTCCAACTGCGCATCGGCCATTTGCGATGCCAAGGTGCGTTTCCAAATCAAATCGTACAAACGGCGTTCGCTGCTATCACCGTCAACGGTATGGTTTTCCATATACGTTGGGCGGATGGCCTCGTGGGCCTCTTGCGCACCTTTGCTTTTAGTAGTGAATTTGCGCGGCTCAGAATATTGCTTGCCGTAGCTTTTGGCAATCTCGTCTTTAGCGGCCTGTATAGCGGTTTCCGACAGGTTTACTGAGTCGGTACGCATATAGGTTATCTTTCCACTCTCGTATAGCTTTTGCGCTACCACCATGGTTTGCGATACCGAGAAGCCCAGCTTACGCGATGCCTCTTGTTGCAAGGTAGATGTGGTAAACGGCGCTGCCGGCGATTTTTTGGCGGGCTTAGTCTCTAAGTTGCCAATGGTAAAATCGGCACCGGTGCATTGGCCTAAAAAGTCTAATGCCTCTTTTTTGGTTTTAAAACGCTCGGGCAGTTCAGCCTTTAAAATAGGCTTGCCACCACTTTGTTCGGTAGCAAAAAGGGCTACCACGCGGTATGATGATGATGATTTATGGTTGTTTACATCGCGCTCGCGCTCTACAATTAAACGCACCGCTACCGATTGTACACGACCGGCCGACAATGATGGGCGCACCTTTTTCCAAAGGATGGGCGATATTTCAAAACCCACCAAACGGTCAAGTATACGACGCGCCTGTTGGGCATTTACTAAGTTTAAATCTATCTGGCGTGGGTTTTCAATGGCCTTTAAAATGGCAGGCTTGGTAATCTCGTGAAAAACAATGCGCTTGGTATCTTTCTTCTCTAACTTCAGTGTTTCGTACAAATGCCACGATATGGCTTCCCCCTCGCGGTCCTCATCGGAAGCCAGCCAAACCGTTTCGGCCAGTTTCACTTCCTTTTTCAGGTCGGCTATTACTTTTTCTTTGTCGGGAGATACTTCGTATTTGGGGGCAAAATCATGTTCAATATCAATGCCCATACCCTCTTTCACCAAGTCGCGCACGTGGCCATAGCTCGATTTTACTAAAAAGTCTTTCCCCAAAAAGCCTTCAATGGTTTTGGCTTTTGCGGGTGACTCGACTATAACTAAATTCTTGGCCATGGTACTTAATAAGATTGTTAACTGAACGGACTAATTGCGGGTGCAATAATAAACATTGATTTTTACAATCTGTTCTACCAATCTGTTATATAGGTGTTCTTTTATCAATAGTATAATGTTAATGACTAAAAAACGGGCCGCTATAAAGCCTGTTTATCAAGCCTAAACCACTCTTTTACCTTTGATTTTCCCTATTTTATTTATATTTGTAGATTAATTCCCTTACCTCTCCCCCTGCCATCCCGCTAAAGCGGAATGTCTTTCCCCCTCTCCATTTTATGGAGAGGGGGTGCCGAACAGAGAGAGGCGGGGGTGAGGCAATATGGAAACACTAGATAAAGTAATTGACGAAACGCGCCAGGGCGAGGCAGTAATGGTTGAAGGCAAAGGCGGCGACAAAAAAATATTTTTGGAGAGCTACGGCTGCGCCATGAATTTTTCTGACAGCGAAATTGTAGCCTCTATAATGGCTAAAGATGGCTATAGCACTACTACTGACTTTAATGAGGCCGACCTGATACTGGTGAACACCTGCGCCATACGCGACAAAGCAGAAGAGCGCGTGCGCAAACGTTTAACCGACTTTAAAACCGCAAAAAAAAATAAACCCGACTTAGTAGTAGGCGTTTTGGGCTGCATGGCCGAGCGCTTAAAAGCCAAATTGCTGGAAGAAGAACGATTAGTTGATATTGTGGTTGGACCTGATGCCTACCGCGACCTGCCCAACCTTGTTAAGATTGTAGAAACCGGCCAAAAAGCCGTTAACGTACTGTTATCTAAAGAAGAAACCTACGCCGATATTACCCCTGTGCGCCTTGGCAACAATGGCATTACGGCTTTTATATCCATTACCCGCGGGTGCGACAATATGTGTGCCTTTTGCGTGGTGCCTTTTACCCGAGGACGCGAGCGCAGCCGCGACCCGGAGACTATTGTTAAAGAAGCCCGCAACTTGTTTGAGCAAGGCTACCGCGAGGTTACCCTGCTTGGCCAAAATGTTGACAGCTACCACTGGACGGGCGGCGGCCTTAAAAAATATAACCCCACAGCCGAAGAGCTGGAAGGCAGCACCACGTTTGCCGAATTAATGGAAAAAGTGGCTCTGGTTGACCCTAAGCTACGGGTGCGTTTCTCAACCTCCCACCCAAAAGATATGGGCGACGATGTGCTGCACATAATGGCTAAGTACCCCAACATTTGCAACTACATACACTTACCCGTGCAAAGCGGCAACAGCCGTATTTTAGAAATGATGAACCGCGGCTACACCCGCGAATGGTATATGGACCGCATAAACGCCATACGCCGCATTATACCCGGTTGCGCCATTAGCACCGATATTATTACCGGCTTTTGCAGCGAAACCGAGGCCGAACACGACGAAACCAAAAGCCTGATGGACTGGGTGCAGTTTGATTTTGTGTACATGTTTATGTACAGCGAACGCCCTAAAACCCTTGCCGAACGTAAGTTTAAAGACGATGTGCCCGAGGACGTTAAAGGCCGCCGCCTTACCGAAATTGTAAATATGCAGCAAAGCATGAGCCTTGCCAGCAATAAAAAAGACCTTGGCATAATTACCGAAGTGCTGGTAGAGAGTGTTTCTAAACGCTCTGCCGAACACCTAAGTGGCCGCAACAGCCAAAATAAGGTGGTTGTTTTTCCGCGCAAAAACTACAAGCCCGGCGACTATGTAATGGTTAAAATACACGACTGTACTACGGCTACGCTACTGGGGGAGAGTGTGGAGTAAATAGTATGGCACAAAAGCAACCAAAATATCACCTAGACGTTTATATAGATAAACTAACTAATAGCATTGAGAATACTATTTCGGGAGATAGTTTTGCAACTGAGATTTTTGAGGTAACGAAAGTGGATTTAAAAAACGTCTCACAACCAAATGGTTGGAATTTTGACTGGTTGGCAGAAAGTAAAATGGTTGACCGCAAAGTTTATAAATTAACCATAAAGGATAATCCTAAAATAATACAAGGGCTGGCAAGCATTAGTAATAATGGAGACCATTATTATTTGCATTTAGTAGAAAGTGCCCCATTTAATTTGGGCAAAAAGAAATTGTATGAAGGCGTTCCCGGTAATTTATTTGCTTTTGCATGTAAATTATCTTTAGAAAAAGGGTATGAAGGCTTTGTAGCTTTTCAGTCAAAAACTAAGTTAGTTGTACATTATGAAGAAACGATTGGCGCAATACATATTGGAGGCAATAAAATGATTATCTTTCCTAATCCTGCATTAAAATTAATAAAGAAGTATTTTCAAACATAAATTATGGCACACGTAAGAGAACCTGAAGGAGTTGACTTAGTAGTTGGGCCTTCAACTTTAACAGAAAAAGATAAATTAGAAATTAGCGGAATAATCGCTAAATATAAAAAATCAAAACGGGCTGTTTTAAAATCCAATAACGTAAAAGCTGTCAGTACTAATAAATAGTATGTTAGAAGTAAAAAAAGCCGATTATATTGGTGGATACAGCTTAGAACTGCTATTTAACAATGGGGTTAAAAAAGTTGTTGACCTTGGCCCCTACTTACAGGGAAAGATATTTGAGCCTTTAAAGGACTACGAATATTTTAAAAAATACCGCATCAATTTTAACACTATTGAGTGGGAAAATGGTGCTGACTTTGCCCCGGAGTTTTTGATAACTGTATAATCACTTAAATTTCTGATACATAAGGTATACCTTGTTTTGAGGATAATCTAATGTGTGCATATTTGGTATATCCTTGCCGATTACACAAGTAAAACCGAATTGTGCTGCAATAAGTTGATACGCATCGTGAGAGCCCGTATTTACTTTCCTAAATTGTACAATCGCATTTTCTGGCGCATCATAATAATAAAACAACATTATCGGAAACTCATTTTCTTGTCCTGCATCTCCACTCAAAAGCATTAACCTTATTCTCTCCAAATATTCAGGGTTTAGATTTACTTCTGAAAAATTTTCGCTTTTTGAATGATGCGCTCTAAACAATAGCGAAAGGACGAATAACTTTAGCTTTTTGCAATCAACATTATCTATTGAAATATATTTATTGCCTCCTACAGTTAGTAAGGGCGGCTTTAATTTCTCTTGGACAAACTTGTCTATTACTCCTTTTGCATAATCTTCATATTTGCTTAGAATAACATTGTCACAGTTTTGACATAGAATATTCCCATCTGTAACCTTAGTGTGCTGCTTTAGTTTATCAACTTTGTCTTCAACACTGTTTATTGTTAAAGTATTTACACTTTTATTGGTTTTATCTTCGTGAGCCAATACTTCTCTATATAAAAAGCCTGAAATAATATGGCTTTTTACTAATAAGGGCTTTTGCTGTAAGCACAGAGTGCATGTTCCTATTTTCATATAAACAAATATACTTAATTCCTCCCCCTGCCAATCTGTCGCGTATTTTTTTAACTTTGTCAACAATTACTAGCCTTTTGAGGTTTTTGGAGATAGAGAAATAATGACAGTACACGAGATAAAACAACGGTTTGGTATAATTGGCGCTTCGCCCCTGCTGGATAGGGCGCTGGAAACGGCCTACCAGGTTGCCGCTACCGATATGAGCGTGCTTATAAACGGCGAGAGCGGTGTGGGCAAAGAGGTGTTTTCAAAAATCATACACAACCTTAGCCACCGCAAGCACGGCCCTTTTATAGCCGTAAACTGCGGCGCCATCCCCGAAGGGACGATAGATTCTGAACTTTTTGGGCACGAGAAAGGCTCATTTACCGGCGCTAACGATGCCCGCAAAGGCTATTTTGAAGTCGCCGATGGGGGGACTATATTTTTAGATGAGGTAGCCGAGCTTCCTTTGCTTACGCAGGTGCGCCTTTTAAGGGTATTAGAAAGTGGCGAGTTTATCCGCGTAGGCTCATCAAAAACCATAAAAACACAGGTGCGCGTAGTGGCTGCCACCAATGTAAACCTACCCGAGGCTGTTGCTAAAGGTAAGTTTAGGGAAGATTTATACTACCGCTTAAACACCGTTCCTATTTACGTTCCGCCATTGAGGGAACGCCAAGAGGACATCCCTCTAATCTTCCGCAAGTTTGCTGCTGATTTTGCCGAGAAATATAAAATGCCATCGGTTCGGTTAGATGATAACGCCAACTTTGCGTTGGTAAACTTCCGCTGGCCGGGCAACATACGCCAGTTGAAGAATGTGGTAGAGCAAATTTCTATTTTAGAAAAAGAGCGCAACATTACCGGCGAGGTGCTGAAAAAATATTTACCCGATAACCACGTTAGTACCCTGCCCACGCTTTACAAAGCCGAAGGCCTGGCCGACATTACCGACCGTGAGATATTATATAAAGTTTTGGTAGATATGAAGCGCGACATGGCCGAGCTGAAACGCATTGTTGCCGACCTAATGAACGGAGCCCATACCAATGTAGAATACCAGCAAGACAATGCACAATTGTTGCGCCAGTTGCATGATGATATAGAACCCTTGGTGCAGCACCGCGAGGGCATGGAAATAATTATGCCGCAGCGCAACCCGCAGCCACAAAGCTACCAGCCGCCTATGCAGCAGCCTAAGGAGATTGAGGTAGAATCACTGTCGCTGCAAGAGCGTGAGTTGGAACTAATAAAACGCGCACTGGATAAAAACAAAGGCCGCCGCCGCAATGCCGCTAAAGAACTGGGCATATCGGAACGAACGCTTTATAGGAAGATAAAAGAGTATAATTTAGATTAATGAGCAAATTTCTTTCATTTATACTTCTAGTTTTTCTTGCCGTTGGCTGCAAGAGTGGCTACTCATTTACGGGCGGCTCTACCGGCGATGCTAAGACAGTTTCTATTAAAACCTTTCCTAACAATGCGCCGCTGATACAGCCTACTTTAGGGCAATCATTTACTGAGGCGTTAAAAGATATTTTTGTTACCCAAACACGGCTATCGTTGATACAAGACAATGCCGATATGCAGTTTGAGGGTGCTATTACAGGCTACAGCGTAAGCCCCGTAG
>JANOCJ010000019.1:0-3650 GCA_031412115.1 Flavobacteriales bacterium | reverse complement strand
TGTTGCTGATTTTTTTGAGCAGCAATTTTCTTTAGCGCATTTTGCTTTTTTGCCTTTGCCTTTATCTTTTGGGCCACCGTCGGCAGCTAAAGCTGATGTTGCTACTAAGGCAACTACTGATAATGCTAAAAATATTTTTTTCATTGTATAATGTTTTTCAGTGTTTGTATTACAAATATAATGCTTTTATCTAATCTAACCTATTACTCAAATTCGGCCAAAATAGTTTCACCGCCGCGCACTACTTGGTTTAGGTTTACTTTTACTTTAGTGCCCAAAGGCAAAAGCAAATCTACACGCGAGCCAAATTTAATAAAGCCTAACTCATTGCCTTGTATTACGTTATCGCCTTCTTCAGGGTAATACACAATACGGCGTGCTACAGCACCGGCTATTTGCTTAATTACTACAGGTTGCTTTTTAAAGGTCTCCATTAAAATTTCGGTACGCTCGTTAGACGTGCTAGATTTTGGGTGCCATGCCACAAGGTACAAACCTTCGTAATAGCGCACACGGCGTACAATACCGCTTACCGGGTAACGGTTTACGTGTACGTTTAAGGGCGACATAAAGATGGAAATTTGCAGGCATTTCTCCTTCAACAGGTTTTCGTCCTCCACTTCCTCAATTACTACCACCTTACCGTCGGCAGGGGCAATAATTTGGTTGCTGGTGGCTTTTACCTTGCGCTTGGGGTTGCGAAAAAACTGCAAAACCAGCACTAATACAATAATTGAAAGCACCAGTACTGATGCCGATGCCCAGTGCTTAGGCAACAAACTGAATAAGGTGGTGTTAATAATACCCAGTACAACAAGGGTAATTAGTATAATCTTATATCCTTCGCGGTGTAGAAACATGTTATGCGTGCATACTATTTAGGGATGGCAAATATATTAATATTAATTTAGCCGACAGTTAAATGAATAAATTCAACTTTTCGGTTTTTCATCAATACCTATCTATAAAAGCTATACCCCTTTTTTTGTTGGCTTTTGGCATAAGTATTTTTAGCCATGCACAGGTTGGCGATTCGGCACGGGTAGCCAAAACCCGGCGAAACCGTATTATAGGCATCAGCACTATTGGGGCGGCGGCTTATGCAGGTTCTATTGTAGGGCTTAAATACTTGCGTTACAATGATTATACCCCTACTAAATTTCATTTTGGTAATAATAATGATGAGTGGAAGCAAGTGGGCAAATTTGGCCACTTTGCATTGGGTAGCAAAATAACCATAAACGGCTATAACTTACTGCGCTGGGTGGGAGTTAAGCCTAACAATGCACTAGCCTATTCTGCCGGTACCAGTATGCTATACCTTACTACTATTGAGGCTATTGACGGTTACCACTCGGGCCTTGGCTTTTCGTGGGGAGATATGGCTGCCAACGTAGGCGGAACAGCTTTTACCGCTATACAGCTTGCTGTGTGGAAACACCAAAAGTTTAACTATAAATTTTCGTCGCACCAAAGTGAATATGCGCAATATAACCGCCCTGTATTGGGCCGCGGCATTTACGAGTATTGGATGAAAGACTATAATGGCCAAACACATTGGATATCCTTTAGCCCGTGGGCGTTTAGCAAAAGTGAGCGTGCCCCTAAATGGCTGTGTGTAGCCATTGGCTATGGCGCCGAGGGCATGACCGGTGCTACCGAAAACATTACTGAATTTAATGGCAAACCTGCACCGCAGTTTCAGCGCTACAGGCAATATTACCTATCGCTTGATATTGATTTGAGCAAGATTAAAACCCGCTACAAGTTTTTAAAACTGGTATTTGGAGTGTTAAGTAATGTTAAAATCCCCTTCTCGGCCCTTGAGTTTAACCGCATAAATGGGGTTAAGCCGCATGCGTTTTATTTTTAAATCCCAGCATCAATCTTTAGTTAAACCATTCCCCAGCCCCTCCCTAAATAAGGTAGAGGTGCTCCTAAGCCTCGGGACGTTGTGAACTAACATTAGAACATAACAGATGCTTATCGCGGGAGAGTTTTAATAAGAGTTTCATCCATTGTATTTTTAGGAGTATTTTTGAAGCTATATGCGGATTCCTTTGGGTATTAAAATAGCTGTTGGGCTATTCTTCTTTATATGGAGCACAGCCATGTTTGTTGCTAGATATAAAGAGCAGCAAGTTTATTTACATGGTGATATTATAAAGGCTAAGATTGAAGATATTGAACTTGTTCATACTAAATCATCATCACATGTATCGGTAAATTTCTATTATTCTAAGAAATCTCATAGTATAAAGATATATACTGACTATATAGATGGTTTAGAACCGGGCGATACCATTGCATTGAAACACATGGCGGGCAGTTCTATATTTACACCAACATCAGGATACGATACACATTACAGAAACGAATATATTTCAATGTCCATATTGTTTATTGTTATAATGGGCTGCATTATTGGGTGGATTGTGAAGTATAAATAAAGCTTTTACAGAATTAGCTAAAAACAAAAAAAGCAGAAAACGTTCGTCTTCTGCTTTTTGATATTGTATTTGTCTACCCTTCGACCCTGAATCAAGTTCAGGGCAGGCTAAGCTCAGGGTGACAGGCTTATTTTTCAATGGTAATGTCCCATTTAGGGGCATCAACACGTTTTATTTTTTTGTTTTCGGTATACGAAAAACGGCCTTCCAACTTGTATTTGTCGGGCGCTACCGATGGGTCGACCTTAATTTTATACTTAACCTTAATTTGGTTGTTTGCAGGTACTTGCAGCCATATAAACTTTACGGTTTGTTTTTCGAAGATAAAGACAGCACCTTGGTTTTGGCTTTCAATTTCAGTAGCTATAAAACCAAGTGGTATCATATGCTCCAGCTTGCAAAAACCGCTTTCGCCCTCTTTGTTTATAGTCATTTCAACGGTAAACTCTTCGTTAGGCTTTGCCTTTTCGGGCGCGTTTACGGCCAGCTTTACTTTAAGCATCTCTATAAGAGGTGATGTAAAAGCCATACTAACGCCTACGGCTACTATAAGGCAGGCTACTGCTAAAAGTTTCTTCATAACAGGCAGTTTAATTATGGTCAAAATAGTAGTCAATCAACTCGTAAATTCCATCTACATCAAGCGCTGCTTTGCCGTCAAAGAATTCGTCAATAACACGGGCAACCTCTTTAGCGTCAATTTTGCCGTCGTTGTTTTTATCAACAGCTTTAAACTTAGCCGGTATTTCCACTTTTGGCGGGCCATCAACCTTAATAGGGTTCATGTCTATGCTGTTATCGCCACCAACACCGTTTACTTTAACCTTTTCAGGGGCTGAGCCGGGGTAGTTTTTAAGGTCTTTACGGTTAACGGCAATGGTATCATCGGCCGATTTTTGCAACTTAGCATCAGGTATAGCTTTACCTTCAGAGTCAACTACGGCGCCTGTAACTGTAGCCGGTTCTTTATCGGCATAGTTTGGTACACCGTCTTTATCATTGTCGCCACTATCTTCTGGGCAACCTTTGCTGTTTACTTTAACACCTGTTGGGGTGCCGTTGCAATCGTCGTTTTTATCTTTTACGCCGTCGCCATCGCTATCCGCGTTCTCAACAGCTTTAAAGTCAACATCTTTGTATTTAGCTTTCTTAGGATCTACCGGGCCGCGGCCTAAACGAATTTGGAAACCAACGGTAACG
>JANOCJ010000018.1:0-1796 GCA_031412115.1 Flavobacteriales bacterium | reverse complement strand
AATAACCCGCGAGGACGAGTATTATAGCGCCCACGTTACCAAGCTGCTTATAGCTATGATAGAGCTTGATGAGCAAAAGTTTGAAAAGGTAATAACCCACTTATCGGTTAAATATGGTTTTCCGGCTACTATGGTAAACGTAATATTGCCGTTTTTGGGCAGGGTAGGGGTAATGTGGCTTACCGGCGAGGTAAACATAGCACAAGAACACTTTATAAGTAACCTAATACGCCAAAAAGTAATTGTAGCTATTGATGGGCTTGCCGTTGCATCTAGCGACGCTGAGCGTTTTATACTGTTTTTGCCCGAAGGTGAGTTGCATGAGCTTGGCCTGTTGTTTAGCAAGTATGTACTTAAGCAAAATGGCAAAAATGTATTGTATTTAGGGCAGTCGGTGCCGTTAGAAGATTTGATTGAGGCGGCTGAAGTTTATACCCCTGATAAGTTAATGACCTTTATTACATCGCCCAATACAAAGGCTAATTTAGAAGATTATATAAACAGCCTGCACCGCAAATTTCCGCATCAAAAAATACTAATTGCAGGTTCTCAAGTAAATATGCATTGCTTTACCGACCAAAATAATATCCACTTTATGCACGTAGTAAGCGATTTGCAAGACTATTTGGATAAACATAAAGTAGTTGTTAGTTCTTAGTTGCTAGTTCTCGGTTTCCGGCGGCTAGTTTTATACTTATTTAGGGGGTGAGCGTTTCTCACCCCTCTTTTTTTGGAAAAATCTGCGTTTTTTAGCACTTTTTTCAACGCAACACCCACCACTTGGTTACCCGTCCATTTTTAGCATAAAAAATATAGTTCGCGCTATAGCCTTAGGCGCATAGATGTTTTAACATTGAATTGTTTCTACGGGAGTAGTTTTGTTTAACGTTGCAATAGTATACGTTAAACAATGTTGCAACACTTTTTTAGGCTGATTTTCAACTATTTGCGTTGATATATAGCATTATTGTGTAAATTAAACAGGGATTTACTTGGAGGTGAATGATAGCTGGAGTAATTTTGACTAATGAAATTTTGTTAAACATACCGACTTAAAGGTTAAACAAAACAAACTATGTCAACTCCCGAATTTAACACCGCAGTACTTACCTACGAAAGGCAGCTAAAGTACTTTGCAATAAGCCTTACGTCAGACGATGAAAAGGCCAAAGACCTTTTACAAGAAACGATGCTAAAAGCGTTTATGTATCGCGATAAGTTTATAGATGCTACCAACCTAAAAGCTTGGTTGTATACTATAATGAAGAACATTTTTATAAACAACTATCGCCGCGCTGCAAAAACACGTACCATTATTGATGGCACCAAAGATTCTTTTTTCATCAACACATCGGTTGGCAACAGCGCCAAAGTGCCCGAAAGCAAAATGAATGAGAAAGAGATTAATGCTGCTATTGAGAATTTAGACGACGAATACAAAGTGCCCTTTAAAATGTATTTTGACGGGTATAAGTATAAAGAGATAGCCGAGCATTTTAATATGCCCCAAGGCACCATTAAAAGCCGCATATTTTTAGCCCGCAAACAGCTAATGCAGCAGCTTAGTTACCTGCGTTAGCAGTGAACAACGAACAGAGAACAATGAACAGAGAACAATGAAAAGTGAACAATAAATAGAGAATAGCGAAGCTTATCTGTTATCTGTTATCTGTTATCTGTTATCTGTTATCTGTTCATTGTTCAATGAAAACGTCTTTATCAATACGACCATAAAAGTCCCTCTACATTTCTTCTCTAAGTTATGCAGGGGGATTTTTTTTGAGCCGAGAGTGAAG
>JANOCJ010000017.1:0-4217 GCA_031412115.1 Flavobacteriales bacterium | reverse complement strand
CCACGTCGCCCAGGCGGCGAAGGAAGAGCGCCACCCGGCCGGGACGCTCATCGAGGACGTGGTCAAAGAAGCGTCGGACGATACGTTGGTAACCGATTGTAAGTGTTTCCCAAGGTCTTGTGATGATTCGGTGTCGTTCTTTTCCAGCCGTTGTATAATCTGCGTCCACGAGCCGGCTACGATGATGCCCAGCGCCACGGTTACAATCATAATAGAGGCAAACTTTATCCTGAAAAACATAACCAAATACAAACCAAACACCGCAGCCAAACTAACCCATGCCGCGCGGGTGTACGATAGTACAATGCCAATGGTAAGTATGGTAAACAGCCCCAGTGTCATGGTGCGGGCAAATAAATTCATGCGGCCTTTTACCAAAAAGCCCAATAATACAGGGTAAAACATGGCCAATACGGCGCCATAAGCAGTATGGTCGTTGTAAAAAGGCGTCATTACCCAGTGGGCAGGTTTCTCTTCAAAGCCCCATGTAGCATGGCGTACAATGGTATAGCCCACGGTTATCATCATACCAAAAATGTAGAGCCACAAAAACCGTTTGATGTTTTTATAATCGGCAAAAACCTTGGCGGCGAAAAAGTAAAATATGGCAACAAACCATACCCGCGCTAACAAAAACTTGAACGATACCAAGGGCATTGACGAGGCTACGGTGGTAACCAGCATCCACCCCAAATTAAAAAATATGGCCCATGTTATGGGGTGCGATAGTACCCGTTTATCGTACTGTCCTTTATCAAATAGCTTGTAAAAAAACAGCAGCATACAGCCAAATATCAGCGGTTCGGTGGGCAGGTTAAGCCCAAAGCCAAAGCCTTTATCAAGTAGGTTTATTGATAATGGGGTAAGGAATGTAATTACTAAAAACAGTTTATCTAGCGCCACAAACGACAGCAACAGCACGGCTATAGCCACTGGCAGGCCTGCAAAAAGCAGCCAGTCGTTAGCTATAAAAAGGGCGTTAAGGGCAATGAAAATGGCCCCTATTACGTAAAATGCTATGAGTGTCTGGCGTTGTGTCATTTGCCTGGGCCATGTTAGGCGGCCACCCCTCCCCAAGCGCAAGCGCTTGGTACTCCCCCTGCTCCCGAAGCCTCGGGAGCAGGGGGAGAGTAAAAAATAATATTATGCTTGTTGTTGTTTGCGGCGATATTGCTGGTAGTTTTCAAGGCCAATTAATACAATTACACCCAGTAGTAATGATGATACCATAGATACCAAAACAATTAGCCAGCGCACCGGCGAGCTTTTGCGCTCGGCAGGGTAGGCACGGTCAACCAAAAAGTAGCTTTTGATGAACGAGTCGGCATCCACCTTGGCATCGTCGTATTTCTTTTTAATCAACGATAGGTTCTCAACGTCGTAAATTAACTGGTCGCGCAGGGTAACGAAAGCGCGGCCGTATTTGCCCAAAGTGTCTAGCTGCGATTGCAGTGTTTTTGCAGCGCCTCCGTTGCCACCTACTACGGCTTTACCGTAAGCCTCAATCAAACGTTCTACCTGCTTTTCGTAGTCAAACACGCCTTTGTCGCGAAGGGTGCCTAACGAGTCGTCCAGCAACTTAATACGTGCCTCTTTGGCGTATAAGTCGCCCTGTACAATAATCAACGCCTCTTTGGCGCGGGCCTGTACAATGGTGTTTTTAACAGTATCAAGCAACGCCGCAATATCGTTGGCTATCATAGCCGCTGTATCGGGGTCAGTATCAAGCACATCAATGCGTACCGATAAATATTCGGTACGGCTAAATTTGATGTTATCGTCATACTCACTACGCAATTTGGTAAGCGGAAAGTTACCGTCGGCATCAATATCGTAGTGGCGCATCAGGTTGTATTTTTTTACAATCTTGTTGCGTATCTCTTCCGAGTTTAACACCTGTATCAGCTGCTCGGCCTCTTCTTCCTCGCCAAACTGCAACACGTCCTGGCTCATGCTGGGGTTTTCTGATAACAGCGATTTTGACAACGAGTTTTGCCTTGCAGGGAATAAAATTACGCTGCTTTTAAACTTGGGGCGGATAAGGAACGATGCCGCAGCGGCTATTACCGCCGATACTATGGCAATGATAACAAGCTTTTTCCAATGCTTAAAAATAAGTTCGAGCAGGTTTAGCGAGTTGAATTCCTGCGGGTTGGTGAGTTGTTGTTCTGTCATACTTTACTGAAAAGGTTTGCAAAAATAGCTTTTTTAATGAGAGGAGCGCGGAGTGAGGAGAGAGGAGTGGAAAACGTATTTTAAACAGTATTATTTTAATGGGCAATGGTTTGGGGGGTTATATTTGCTGGCAATGAAAAAATTACTTGTTTTGATTGTGTTGTTGCTGGCCTGTATGCCGCAGCTAAGCCGCGCCCAAAGCCACTGGAAGGTAAATGCTTATTGCGATATGGCTTTGGATGGCGATAAAGGGGCACTAAAAAAACTAGTTAAGTTAACCCATAGCCCGGCGCGTGTAAAGTTTTACATAGGCCACCATGTGCGCCATGGCCAACTGGGCCGCATTGCCTACTGGCGCCTTACAGGCCTACTGTCTATTAAGCCCGATGAATGGGATATAGCCAAACACAAAAAACGCGAAAATGTAAAGTGGTTACAAAAGCATTTTGACCAATTGCATTTTGATACGCTAAGTGGCTATTGGCTGCTAACGCCGTTGCAAAACCGCCCTGTGCAATACTTGGCCAAAAAAATTACAGCTTCGCAACTGGCGCGCGATTCGTCGGAATTAAACCCAAAATATTTTGACCTGTATGGCTATAGCAAAACCCAGCTCGACTCGATGCTGGCGCTGAAAGACCCTATTGTTTTTGCACACCTGGCACACAACATGCTTAAGTTGCGCAACTACATTATGCTCCCCGGCAACACTACGGCGCTTATTCGCAAGCTAACAGGGGTAGATATTTTTGTAAAGGGCTATAGCGGCGCCTGGGTAAACCATTTTACCTACGACTATTACGACACAGCGCAGCTAAACTATGCCCTATTTTGGATAAACAATTACAAAAGCTTTGTTTGGAATGAAGAGAAAAAACGGTTTGTAAACCCCACGCTGGTGTTGGAGCCGCCGTCGGAAATGGAAACCTATATTGAAAGGCTGTGCAGCCCTGCCGATAGTATTGCTATGCAGGCTTTTGTAGAACTTACCAATAATGGGTTTGAATTCGATGTGTCGTTTGAAGACTACATGCGGGGCTTTTACATTAACAGAAGCCTGCCCATATTTTGGAAAAGTTTTTTAAAAACAATACGCACCCTAAAAACCTACAACACCCTACACGGCTTTAGCAATAGCATGCCTGCTAATATTAAGGCCGATGCCGAACTTTTGCTTAAACCCATGCTGTTTAAACAACGCTATGCCTGCGAAAACAGGCTGGTACAAAACCTTACGCCTGAAAATATTGCCGCATTTGAACAGTATATGCTTTTGTATGAAAATAATAACGAAGCGCAATATTCTGCAGGCCGCATACTGGATATTTTTTATTCAGAACACTGGAATGAAATACTGGCAAGCCACCGCTATTTGGCGGCTTATTTATACAAAATGGTGCAAATGGATAATCTGGGCATTGTGGGCCTTTGCAACAACTACAGCTATAAGTTTGCCCATTCGGCACCCGAAACAATTAAAACCATTCAGCAACTGGCCGACAGTATGAACAATGCCCAACTGCAAAAAGCAGTGGCTAAAATTGCGGCCAACCATACTAAATACGAATCGGTAAATACAGCTAAGCCTACCGTTTGGGGCAATGTGTATACAACCAAAGCCCAACTGCTGGCCGAATGGGACAAGGCAAAAAACAGTGGCAAAAGCGATATATCGCTTGAGAGTGATTTGCTGGGAATAATGTACCATATTGACTATGCTATTTTAATAGAGGGTATTCCGCTGATGGATACCCTTTACATGCGTTACTATGCCCCACACCGTTACGATTTTATTGTGGAAGATGCCGGTATTCCGGTAGATGGTATTTATACCGATAGCATACGCACGCAGTTTGTTGCCAACTTTAAAACCATGCCCACCAAGCAATTGTACCTTTATTACATACTCAATTCAGGTTTTGATATACTGGATAGCAGTGGCGCTTTAGACTATAAAAAAATATACCGCATACTAAAGTATGATTTGCCCGAACCGCTTACCGGTTCGGGCTGGTACCGCTACTGGGGTGTGCTGGGCATTG
>JANOCJ010000016.1:0-2656 GCA_031412115.1 Flavobacteriales bacterium | reverse complement strand
GCATCAATGGTAGAGTATTCATACTCATACGGGTTCATGCTAATGTCAAAGCCATCAAATGCAAAGCAGTTATCATAATTTAGTTTTGATTGTGCTTTAGCATCGGCAGGGTCACCGTCAAACATTGTTTCGCAAATATCTACCCCGTCGGCCGATAGGGCAATGTCATAGCTATCAGTAGCTGAACACATGGCAAACAAAAATCCGCCACCGGCAGTAAAATCGCGTATGCCTTTAGCCACCGCCAGTTTTAGCTGCGATACTTTTGCAAAGCCATATTTATGGGCCATTTCTTCATTGTCGCGCACCTCCGTTTGGTACCATTGTGCGGTGTGGTAGCTTGCATAAAATTTGCCGTATTGGCCGGTAAAATCCTCGTGGTGCAAGTGCAGCCAGTCGTAAAGGTGTAGTTTTCCGTCTAAAATATCGGGGTCGTACACCACTTCATAAGGTATCTCGGCATATTTTAAAACCATAGTTACAGCATCGTCCCAAGGCTGTTTGGTTTTAGGCGAGTATACCGCAATTTTAGGGGCCTTCTCCAGCTTCATGGCATCCATGTTTACCTGTGGGTCGGCAATTTCCTGCAAAATCATATTGGCTTTGGCGTCGGCAATTACCTCAAACGATACGCCGCGTATGGTACATTCACTCTCAAACGTTTTGGTGTAGGCCACCATAAAAGCGCCGCCGCGGTAGTTAAGCAGCCACGTAAGTTCCACATTATTCTCAAGCACCCAATAGGCAATGCCGTAGGCTTTTAGGTGGTTTTTCTGCACCTCGTCCATAGGTATTAGCAGGTGCGATGCCCGGGCATTGCCGCTAATAATAAACAAGGTAATTATGATGGTAAAAATGCGTTTCATTTGCTGTGTAAATGGGGTGCCCCTTTGTACGGTAAAAAGGCTAAAATAGTTTATAAAGGTATGAAAATTTAGGGTATAGTTCCATAGGAATCCCTTCGGGAGGTATAGCGTATAGGGGGGAGATAAATCACCACCAAAAATCTCATCATTCATAATTCCTCATTCATAATTAAAATTATACATTTACACTCTTACACTTTTTTTGCTTGGAACTGTTAAATAAGATAAGGGAATATGCAGCTTTACGAATGCTGAGAAAGCTGCCCGGCACCGCAGATAAGTCTGTTGCCTTTAGCTATGCGCAAGCCAAAACCATTGGCGTTGTGTATAATGCCGATGATAATGGCCAAACGCGCGCTGCTCTTGAGCTTTACAATACATTGCGGGGCGAGGGAAAACAAACCGCTACCTTAGGTTATTTTAATATTGACCGTAAAAAAACTACAGTACACCCTAAATTGGGGTTCGATTATTTTTACCGCAGCGACCTTGACTGGAAACTTATTCCACGCAATGGCGTGGTTGATACTTTTATCAATAATCCCTTCGACTTAATAATTGATATTACGGCTGAAAAACTGCTGCCCGTAGAGCTTATTATAGCCCAATCTAAAGCCAAACTTAAGGCCGGCCACTTAAGGCCCGCAGGCACAGTTTTTTACGATTTTATGATTGGCGGGGATGGCAAACAAAATATTGATACTTTTGCCGCCCAATTAATTCATTACCTTAAACTGTTAAATAATTAATACAATGGCTCAACCATCATTTTTAACCGGCACCGGAACCGCATTAGTTACCCCGTTTCACAAAGATGGTGGCATTGATTTTCAGTCGTTAGAGAAACTGGTAGCTCACCAAATTAAGGGCAAAGTTGATTATTTAGTTGTTCTTGGCACAACGGGCGAAAGCGTTACCCTTAGCAAAGACGAAAAGCAGGCCGTAGCCGGTTATGTTTTAGAGGCTGCCGATGGTAAAATACCGGTAGTATTAGGTATTGGCGGCAACAACACCCGCGAGTGTGTTGATGCCTTTAACCATTACGATTTAGATGGTTTTAGCGCCATACTTTCGGTATCGCCATACTACAACAAGCCCATACAAAAAGGCATATTAGAGCATTACCGCAGCATAGCAGCCGCAAGTCCGCTGCCTATAATATTATACAACGTTCCGGGCCGTACCGGTAGTAATATTTTGCCCGAAACTACCCTTAAACTGGCTACCGAAATTGAAAACGTAGTGGCTATAAAAGAGGCATCGGGCAACTTTGAGCAGATTATGAAAATTGTAAAGCATAAGCCTAAAGATTTTCTAGTTATATCGGGCGATGATGCCGTTACCCTGCCGCTTATATCGGTGGGTGTTTCAGGTGTTATATCGGTAGTATCAAATGCTTACCCTAAAGATTTTTCGGAGATGGTGCGCCAAGCCCTTGCCGGCAACTATGACAAAGCCCGCACGCTGCATTATAAGCTTACTGATATTATAGAATCATTGTTTGTAGAGGGCAACCCCGGTGGCATTAAAGCAGCCCTTAAGCACATGAAACTGATGAACGACTATGTGCGCCTACCGCTAGTACCCGTTAGCAAAAAAACCGCCGACCGTATAGCGGAGTTGATGGATACTTATAAATAGCTTGCAGCTTATAGCTTGTAGCGGGGTAGATAGGTTATAGCTCATAATTCATAATACTGTTGCTACCAGCTACTAGCTATCAGCTACGCCCGCACTTTCTTTACCAATAGCGTAACGTAATATGTAGTTATTATGGCCAACCCAATGCT
>JANOCJ010000015.1:0-4630 GCA_031412115.1 Flavobacteriales bacterium | reverse complement strand
GGCCTGTTGGGCCACCTACACCGTTAGCACCTGTTGGGCCTGTAGCGCCACCACCCGGGCCTGTTGGGCCTTGTGGACCTTGTACGCCTGTACCTGTAGGGCCTGTAGGACCGGTAACGCTAAGGCCTGTAGGGCCGGTAGGACCTTGTGGGCCTACAGAGCCGCCGCTGCTTTGGCCTGCATACAATGCGTAGGGAACGCTAATAAGTTGAGAGGTACCTGCTACCGTGTATGATGAACCACCGGTAGGGTCAATTTCTGTTTTAATGTATTTTGCGCCGTTGCCCCAGGCAATATTGGTAAATACGCCGCTAGTAACGTTGCCGGCGCCTACCTCTAGGGTAAAAAGTCCAAAAGCGTTGGTAGTTTTGGTTTGGGTTTCCTGGTAAACAACAGTACCGCTTGATGAACCGTCTAAAATGCTGATGCGGATGCCAACTGCTTGGTTAACAATTTCAACGTTGGCAGAGGTACGTGCAATGGCCTGGAAGTTAAATTTTTGAGGTGCTTGGGCAAACAAGCCGAATGAGAGAAGAAGGGCAGCTAGTGTCCCTACAATTTTTTTCATGTTTACTGCTTTAGAATTAGGGCTCGAAAGTAGCGATTTTATTGGTTTGTAGGGCAGTTTTTGGTGCCTTATTTTTTGTTGGAAATTATAAACTTCTGATAATATGATTGTTATGGTTTTTTAGCGTTTTTATAATGCTATAATCTATCACCTAAAACCAAGCACCTATTTCTTATACTTATCCCTTAAATAGGCTATGTACTTAATCAAATCGCCTTGGGCAATGGTATTAAGTTCGGCTTCAAAATCGGCCATTTTGCTGCTGTATTGGCGCTTTACAATAAAGTAGGCGTTGTTGGGCAACTGACGGTTTTTAAAAGCATGGTAAAAGTAAGCAGTGTCTACAAAGCTCACCGTGTCTACATTATCTACAATCTGCTTTATAAATGCCTTTTTGGTTTTACGTTTTTCTGCAACAGGCTGTTGGGGTGTAAAGGTGGCATATACACTATCTAACTTATTGGCGGCTTGCAGCATATATTTATCAAGCAGGTCGTAATCTACCTGCTGGTTTACGTAGGTAGTATATTCTTTCGATTCCTTTCCGTATTTATCAGCCAAATACATTTGGGCGCCGCGTATGCCTATAAAATTGGCCAAGCTCTCGCTAAACTCCACATCGCCCTTAATGTATATGGTGCTGTGGCTAAGCTCATGAAAAAGCAACTCTGCCAAATCGCCCTCGGGGTAATCCAACATGCTGCTCATTACCGGGTCGGAGAACCAACCCAATGTGCTCCAGGCATTCACCTCACGAACGCGGGTATCGTAGCCATCGGCCAACAAGTCTTCCGCTTGCTCGTCGGCCCCATCTAAAGTAAAAAAGCCTTTGTACGAAACGCGCCCCACAATAGGAAACCACCATAGCTTAGGCTCCAGCTTAAACTCTTTACTGGCCGATACTACCCATAGCAATGGCTTGCCTTTTTGGTCGTAAAACTTAGTGTAGTTGCTGGTTTCATTCAAGCCCAATTTGCCAAAGGCATAAGCGCGGATTTCTTTCACCAGTTGCAACTGGGTGCGTACACTATCGGGCAGATTGGGCGTTTTAAGGTAATCGTCAATTTTTTTGCTTTGGGTAACAATGCGCATTTGCCCCACCGCCGCCTGCGATAGGTACGATGTAAAGCGGTTGCATGCTATGCACGATGCAAACAGCAAAATACAGCACGTTTCAATTATAATTTTAAATACCCTAAAAAACATGGGTGCAAGATAGATAACAGTGGACAGATAATAGTGAATAGATAACAGTGAACAATGAACAATTTGTTTTCCATTCATAGTTTTTCTTCATTCTTTCAACCCTCCCCCAGCCCCTCCCTTACTACCCACACCCGGTTTCCTCGCTAAAGCTTGTCACCGACCCTCTCCCAATGGGAGAGGGTGCTGAACGTAGTGAAGCGGGTGAGGGCACCAACCACCAACCACCAACTATCAATTAAACCTTCGTACCTTCACATAGTCATAGCAGCTTAACCATTAACCATGAAAACATTTTTACTTACCCTAACATTATTTCTTTCGCTCAACCTGTTTGGGCAGCAGCCGTATTATTTTCCACCGGCAGGCAACACAACGTGGCAAACCGTCGACCCATTATCGCTAGGCTGGTGCCAGAAACGTATAGATACGTTGGACAATTATCTTCAACTTAAAAACAGCAAAGGCTTTATCATACTTAAAAATGGCAAAATAGCCATGGAGCGCTACTATGGAACCTTTACTAAAGACAGCCTGTGGTATTGGGCATCGGCAGGAAAATCGCTAACTGCATTTTTAACCGGCATTGCGCAAGAGGAAGGCTATTTGAGTATAGAAGACAGCACATCAAAATACCTGGGTATAGGCTGGACCAGCGAACCCGCCCCTAAAGAGGGCTTAATAAAAGTAAGGCACCAACTGGAAATGACCACTGGCATAGAGCCGTATTTAGACGATTTGGAATGTACCGACGATACCTGCCTGCAATACCTTGCCGATGCCGGTACGCGTTGGTTTTATAATACCGCCCCCTATAGGTTGATAAATGATGTAATAGCCCAAGCATCGGGCATAAACTATAACCAATATACCAACAGCAGGGTAAAAAACCCAACAGGCATGAGCAGCGGCACATGGGTGCAAGATGTGTTTTATAGCCGCCCCCGCGATGCAGCCCGCTTTGGTTTGCTAATGCTTAACCACGGCATTTGGAATACCGATACGCTGATGCACGATACCAACTATTACAATGCAATGATTAACACATCGCAGGCGTTTAACGAATCGTATGGGTATTTGTGGTGGCTGAATGGTAAGAGTAGTGCCATGCTGCCGGGCAGTAGTATTGTTTTTCCGGGAGAAATAATACCCAATGCCCCCAACGATTTATACGCCGCCTTGGGTAAAAACGACCAGAAAATTTACGTAGTGCCCAGTATGGATATGGTAGTAGTGCGCATGGGCAATACCGCAGGTTTGTCGCTATTTGCGGTATCAAATTTTGATAACGAACTTTGGGCCCGCATTATGAATCTAGATTGCAATGTAGGGGTGGAAGAGACAAATGTTTTAGGAGTAAAAATTTATCCTAACCCAGCACAGAATACTGTGACTATTACCTTGCCCGAAAATGCTATAAAAACTACGGTTGAAATACTAACCACACAGGGTCAACTAGTAAAGAATTATACTGTAGGCGGAGGTAACCAACAGTTGGATATAAGTGGGTTAGCAAATGGAATTTACTTACTGGATATTAATACCGATAACCATAATGTAAAACAGCGTTTGGTAATTATTAATTAGGGGATAGGGTGTAGGTTATAGGGGATAGTTTTTATTCTCTCGGCCCTCGGCTCTCAACTCTCCACTAAATAAAAAAGAAAAAGCCTGTTACTTGCGCAACAGGCTCTGCTCTATCGTATCTATGAGTTATGATTATGCAACGGCCTTTTCTACTTTTTTAGCAGCAGTAGATACTGTTTCTTTCACTTCTTCTTTTACTTTTTCAACCTTAGCTTCAACATCTGTAGCTTTTTTCTCAGCAGCAGCTTTACCTTTAGTTTCAAGCTCTTCTAAGCGGGTTTTAAGGTTATCAAGTTCTTTTTTAGTAGCGTAGGCAGCTTTCTCCAACACTTCAGTTAAAGCGCTTTTTACGTCTTTTTCAAATTTATCGCGGGCATTTTTAGTATCAGCAACAAAGTCTTTTACTAAACGTTCGCCGTCGCCTTTTGATATTTTACCTTGTTTACGAAGGTCTTCTACCATATCGTCAACTTTTTCTTTAGCAAGGGCGGCAAAACCAACGCCTGTGTAGAATAGGTCGCGCAATTGCTCAGTACCTTCTGATATCGGCGATTTTTTTTCTGATGTTTTTTCAGTAGCCATTTTGTTTATTTTTAAGAGTTGTTATTCGTTGTAAATAATTACTTCACAAAGGTAGATGGGTTTTGTGGGGATGAAAGTAGTTTTAAGGCCTTTTTTAGTCACTTTTACTTTTTCTGAATATTTCTTGTATCCCTATTTCAGCAAGTATTTTAACTATTTATATAAACAATATTATACTTAAATAAGTATAATTTAGATATAAAATATAATATTATACTAAAAATAGTATAGTATTGCGCTGTATGTATTATATTTGCTGCCATTAATCTATTTTAGGTATGGATACCACATTGCCCAATTTTATAAAAACAGCCCGTAAAAAAGCAGGTCTAACGCAAGACGAACTCGCCGAAAAAGCCGGAGTAGGCATCCACTTTGTGCGCGATGTGGAACAAGGCAAGCCAAATTTGCAGGTAAATAAGGTAAACCAGGTGCTGGCTTTGTTTGGATATCAATTAGGGCCCATACCAATAAAATAAGCTATGCCCGGCAAATGCTTATACTGCTATAACCTCACCGGCCCTTATGAGGGCGACTTTCACATTGCATGTGCTAAGAAGGTATTTGCGGCTTACCCGCCGCCGGTGCTGCCGTTTGAATCAACCCAAATAGCTGCCATAGCTAGCCGGCAGGGTAGGGCAGAGGCATTATTTACCAAAGAGCGCAAGCAGCGTGGCAGCATCCAACCCC
>JANOCJ010000014.1:0-6788 GCA_031412115.1 Flavobacteriales bacterium | reverse complement strand
CCATCAATGTCATTTACTCCGAAAGCAAGCGATAGCTGCGCAGTATTACGGCCGATCATTGGCCAATAGGCTTTTACGTGGCCAAAATTATCCATGTAAATGCGGCTAATGGCGTAGTTGCGCAAATCTTCAATAATGTTCGATTCTTTAATATCTGACATTTGGTTGCCTCCATTGCGGAATTTTAGCGGAATAAAGGTGTTAAAACCGCCTGTTTTGTCTTGCAACTGGCGCAGGCGTTCCATATGGTCTATACGGTGCTCAAACTTCTCTATATGGCCGTAAAGCATAGTGGCATTACTTGGCATACCCAAATTATGGGCTGTTTCGTGTATCTCCAACCATTCATGGGCGGTACATTTATCTTCGCAAATTACGGTGCGAATTTCAGGGGCAAAAATTTCAGCACCACCACCCGGCAATGAGCCTTGGCCATGGTCTTTCAAAATTTGCAAACCTTCGCGGTAGCTAACTTTTGCTTTTTTGCACATATAGTGCAGCTCTACGGCTGTAAAGGCTTTTACGTGTATATCAGGGCGAATATCTTTGATACTTTTAATCAAATCTGCAAAATATTGCAAGCCCATTTTAGGATGAACACCGCCTACAATATGCACTTCGGTAATTTTTTGGCCGTCGTAGCTTTTTACTTTCTCTAAAATCTGTTCAGCACTTAGTTCCCAGCCTTCTTCCTTGTTTTTTAGCAGGCGGCTGTATGAGCAAAACTTACAATCGTACACACAAATATTGGTAGGCTCTATGTGTATGTTGTGGTTAAAAAAAACATAATCGCCATGGCGCTTTTCGCGAATGTAATTGGCTAACATACCTACAAAATTCAAGTCGGCTTTTTCGTAAAGCAAAATACCTTCCTGCGGCGTAATGCGCTCTCCGGCCAATACTTTTTCTGCTATCTTTTTAAGGTCTTCACTAACGTTAGATCCATTAACCAACGTACGTACTTCTTCGGGCGATGTCATGCTATCAGTAATTATAATGCAAAGGTAACAAACATAGCGCGTTTGTGTTTATAAAAACTTTATCCATACTTTTACACCTATGAAAAACACTATCAAGTTATTAGGCCTGCTGTTTTTAACCTTTACCATTCTATCTTGCAATAAAGAGGATGAAGGCTATACCCCGCCCCCTAACCCACTTGCAAATAGCAACTTTTATATAAAAGGCAAACTAAATGGCGTGCCCTTTTCATACACCGGTGTGGCCCAAGGTGGCGCTAGTTCTAATGCAAACTCTCCGGGTTATATCCAATATTTTTTCAGTTCGGTAGATGGCTATTCCAACATAATTGCACTTGGTTTTTTTGGGTTGCAAACAAACAACACCACCGCTACCGACCAGGAATTTTACGACTATTTTGCCCCCGGCTCCTGTATAATTAACGACCCGGCAGCTAATACGTACCCAAACCGCTATGTGGCTATTATACATTCCGAGGGATTAAGCGAAATACAAGCCCAGCCTGCCGGTTCCTTTTTTACTATTACAGACACTATGCACACGACACTAAACTTTGTTAAAGCAGTAAAATACAAGTGCAATTTTTCTATGCGCGTGCATAAAAACAGCACAAACACTAATGCTGACTTAACGGAATGTGAGGCTGTGTTAATAGCCACTAAAGAATAGTGTTACAGATGAATGTTTGAAAGCCCCTAAACCAAGGGGCATTTTTATTGGTATACGTTAGCTAACTTTACCGCTATGCAAATAAGCGCCCCCAATTATACCATACACCTAGGTACTGACATTTTTGAGCAGATAGCAGCCTTTTTAGAAACAAACTACCCTGACCATTCACTAATAGTGTTGGTTGATGATAATACCTTTGAAAACTGCCTGCCTTTGTTTGCCGGTAATGTGGAGCGTATTGCCGATGCTGAAGTAATTGAAGTGCCCAGCGGCGAGGCTAACAAAACCATTACCAATATTGCCCAAATTTGGGATGGCCTAACCGGCCTTGGCGCCGATAAAAACACGTTGCTGATAAACCTAGGCGGCGGCGTTGTTAGCGATATGGGCGGCTTTGCTGCTGCAACCTACAAGCGCGGCATTGATTATATTAACATCCCCACTACCCTACTGGCTATGGTTGACGCATCAGTTGGTGGTAAAACGGGCTTTGACTTTAACTCTATAAAAAACCAAATTGGGCTTTTTACCAACCCCAAAGCGGTGTTTATACAGCCTTTGTTTTTAGAGACTTTGCCTAAGCGCCAATTGCTTTCTGGCTTTGCCGAGATGCTTAAACACGGCCTTATTGCCGATGAAAACCTTTGGCTACAGCTAAAGGCTGTAAATACAAACGATACTGAAGAACTGGCATCGTTTATACCCCGTTGTATTGAGATAAAAAACACTATTGTAACAGCCGACCCGCTGGATAAAGGAGAACGCCAAAAATTAAATTTTGGGCATACCATTGGCCATGCGCTGGAGAGCTATTACCTTGAAACTGACGATGAACTTTTGCACGGCGAAGCCATTGCCATAGGCATGGTTGCCGAAGGGTTTATTGCTGTAGAAAAAGGCCTGCTTACCCTTGCTGCACTTAAAGAGATTGAAGAGTTTTTAACCGAACTATTTGAGGTGCCAGAGTTGGATGCCGACGATGAGGAAAGCATTATTCTATTTATTCAGGATGATAAGAAAAATAGCCGCGACACCATTTACATGTCGCTTATTGAGGGCATAGGCTTTTGCCAAACCCGCATACCCGTTAGCGAAGATGAAATAAAAAGGGCCCTACATTACTGCAAGGCCCTTTTGTACTAAACACTTTTATTTTTACTAACTAACTTTTAGTTGATAGTTCGCAGTTGGCAGTTCATAGTAATTTTAACTGTTCACTGTTACTTGTTCACTATTCTCTAGTAAGAAAGTACTTTGAACGTTGTGCGGCGGTTTTTCTGATGCTCAGCTTCGGTACATTTTACGTCGTTGCTGCAGCCGTTAACCAATTTGGTTTCGCCATAGCCTTTCCAGTACATACGGTCTTTAGATATGCCACGTTTTACTAAGTAAGCAACGGCCGATTTAGCACGGTTTTCAGATAGGGTAATGTTGTATTGGTCTGATGCACGCGAGTCGGTATGTGAGCCAAGCTCAATAACCATGCTCGGGTATTCTTTCATCAGCTGTACAATTTTATCCAACTCCTCGGCCGCATCCGGGCGAATGTTGTATTTATCCAAATCGTAGTAAATGTTGTCTATCACAAACTCTTTGTTGGCAACAGGTAGGAAGTTCTCCAACACAAAGTCGCGGCGTATGGTTTCCGATTTTTTCAAACCAACAGTAGTAGCATCGCCGGTAGCGGTTGAATATTTTTCTTTAGATGCAATAATGGTATAGCTAGTATTGGGGGCCAATGGCACTTTGTAGCCACCGTCTGAACCGGTATACAGTTCAATTTTGGTGTTAGTTTCCATATTAATAACCTCCACTTTAGAGTTTGGTATAACCGCACCCGTGTTTTTATCGGTAACAGTGCCTATCAACACAAATTCAAGCGGTTTGCTGTCTTCGCGTTTAAAGCTGTAAATTTTGTCCGACCCTTCCTGACGGGTTGATGAAACAAAACCATTGATAAGGTCATCCTTCATGGTAAAGGCAAAGTCGTCATGCGTAGTGTTAATGGGGTAGCCAATGTTCATTGGGCGGCTCCATTTGTTATCACCTACACTTTTGCTGCCAAAAATATCTAAGCCGCCCATGTTGGTATGGCCTTGCGATGAGAAGTAAAGAGTACTGTCTTTAGCGCAATAAAAAGGCCACATCTCGTTTAACGATGTATTGATGGTTGGGCCTAAGTTGATAGGTTCGCCCCAGCCTTCGCCGGCTTTTTTACACATCCAAATATCGGTACCGCCTTGTCCGTTTGGCCTGTCAGATATAAAATAGAGTATTTGGCCATCGGCAGAAAATGATGGGTGGCCGGTAGAATAATCGTGGTTGTTGTAAAGAAAAGGTTTTACGTCTTTCCATTTGTCGCCGTCAAGTACGGCGCTATACATTTGCAGGTTATTTTCATTGTCCTGCTTGCTTTTGCCCATGCGGTTGTTGCCTTTGTAGTCGCTACGGGTAAAGTACATTGTTTTACCGTCGGGCGATATGGCAGAGGCTCCATCATGAAACACACCATTTACGTTGCCTTCTAAAGCCTTAGGCTCTTCCCATTTATCGCTGCCTTTTTGCTTTTGGGTGTAGTAAAGGTCAAGGTATGAGTTGCCTGTCCAAGGGTTGGTTTTATTAATGTCAAGCTCTTCTTTATCAGCCGTTAAAATAAAACCGTCTTTGTAAAGCGTGGTAGAGTAATAGTTTTCTAATCCTTTTAGTTGAACCAAACCTACTTTAAAGCGCATTGAGTCGGCATAAAAAACCGTGGTTGAATCGCACGATGCTAAAAGCACTTTAGCTGTAGCATCATCAGGCTTTACGCTCAGGTATTTGTTAAACCACACTTTGGCTTCGGCATATTTACCGTTGGCCATAAGCATACGTGCATAGTGAAAGTAGTTAATAGGGTCAACATCGGGTTGCTCTACTACCTGTGCATAATACTCTTCTGCTTTTGCCGTATTGTTCATTTGGCGGTAAGCATTGGCTAAGCCCACACGGGCCGCCGGAATATCTTTTTTCTCTAACGATTTTGAAAAATAATCGGCCGCTTTACTGTAGCGCAAGTTATCATACAGTTTATTGCCTTGCTTAAAATACATTTTGGCGCAACCGCTTAGTAAAGCAATGGCTACCAAAACGCCAAACAGGCCTGTAATTCTTTTTATCATGGTTAAAATGGTTTTGTTCTTTATAGTATGTGCAAAGTTATCAATTAGAAATAACGTGGAGTCTTAATTTTCAATAAGTTAGGACCAAAATCTACACCCAACATAAACTCGTGTGTAGCGCCTACGTAATTGTAGCGTACGCTTTGCAATTTATAATCGTAAGCATAACCTAAACGGAAACGGCGGTTAATTACAAACTCAACCATACCCACAATAGCATCTTGCGAGCGGTATGATACGCCTAACCAAACTTTGTCATTAAACAAAAAGTGGATGTTGGCATCAAACTGGGCCGGAGAAACTGTTTTGCTTTGGTATTTCATCAGCACCGAAGGGCGGATTTTGAAGAAATCATTCACTTTAAATATATACCCTGCCTGCACAAAATAGTGGCGGCGTAGGAATGATGATTTAGTAAAGTCGATATTAAATTTATTGCCACCTACATAAGCTAATAATGTTGGTAATGATATGCCTGCATAGAACTTATCGGTATTAAAAAACATACCAAAACCTACTTTAGTAGCAAAGCCGCTAAAGGGTTGCAGGTTGGGGTCGTTTTGGTCCCAGTAAATAGTGGGCTCGCCGGCGTTAATAATAGTACCGCCTGCGCGTACACCAAAGCTTAAACGGGCTTTGTCGCTAAACTTTACTTTGTAAGCATAGTTAGCATAAATATCAGTGTTTTTGTTGGCACCAATTTGGTCGTAAGCAAGTGTTACGCCCCAGCCCATAGTGTTGTTGGCCATAGGGCCGTCAACGCCTAATACGGCTGTTTTGGGTGCACCATCCCATGCGCCCCATTGGCTACGGTATAGCAAAGTGCTGCTAATGTAGTTTTGGGTGCCTGCATAGGCGGGGTTTAAATACAGTTGGTTAAACATGTACTGGCTAAACATTGGGTCTTGCTGCGCTTTCAATCCAGCTAAGCTTAGGGCCAATGCCAGGGTTAGTAATACCTTTTTCATGTCTGTGTTTCTTATACTTAGTTATATAAAAACCGCTTGCAGGAATTGCTTCCTGCAAGCGGTTAATTAAAATTTATTTTACAAAGTTGGCACGTAGCTCAACGGTTACTTTAAAGGTTTTCTCACCTTCGTTAGGTACGTCAACTATAAACAGTATGAAGTAAGTACCGTCCGGCATTGGTTCGCCTTCAAAGTTGGTACCACCCCAATCGTTTTGGTAGCCTTTTACTTTGTAGATAACTTGTCCCCAGCGGTTAAACACTGTAAACTCATTGTCTTTCAAGTTTTCAATACCGTGAATAATGTAGGTATCGTTTTTACCGTCGCCATCAGGAGAGAAGCCGGTTGGCAACTCTATAATTGGTGGGCCTTCTAAAATGTACTCTTCAGTAATTGTACAACCGTTATCATCTGTAATAACTACAGTAAATGTATCGGCTTTCAAGTTAAACTGGTTTTGATCTGTAGAGTCGGGCAATACGCCGGTGTGCCACATAAAGTTGTAAGGTTCAACACCACCGCCAACGGTTAATTCTATTGTACCGTCTTGGGCAACTATGCCGCTAATGTTGTATCCGTTAGGGTAAGTTACTATATCAGCAGCCACAACAATTGGGTCAGGCTCTGTAATAGTAATGGTATCAACTAATGAACAACCGTTAGCATCGCTAATCAATACAACATATGTACCAGCACATAGGCTGTCAACCTCTTCAGTATTGTCGGTAGACGACCATATGAAGCTTGGTTGAGTAGCACCGGTTACGTTAAGGTCTACTGTAGCGTTGCAAGCACCGTTACACGAAACATTAGTAATAACAGGGGCAGTAGCCAAAGCTGAGTTAGAGCCAATTACGACAACTAACTGGGTAGAGCAGCCTGCGCTGTCTGCAACAGTTACAATGTATGTACCGGCAGCAACGTTGCTTATGCTGTTGGTTGTAGAACCGGTTGCAGGCAACCAAGTGTAAGTGTATGAACCTGTACCGCCGGTTACGTTTACAGTAGC
>JANOCJ010000013.1:0-12712 GCA_031412115.1 Flavobacteriales bacterium | reverse complement strand
ATTGCCAATTCGGTAGAGGATATGGTGCGCAAAACTTTAAACGCAAAGCCATGGCACACCGAAGGTTTTCAGAACGGAGAATGGATTTTATTGGATTATGTAAACGTGGTAGTACACGTTTTTCAAGAGCCTATACGCGATTTTTACCGTCTGGAAGACCTTTGGGCCGATGCGCCTATCACTAAGGTTGACGAATCGTTTACGAAGTAAAACTATTAACAAAAGTGTTTGTTAAAACAACACACGAAAAAGACGGAAATGGCCGACGAGAAAGAAAAAAACAATAACCAGGGCAATAAAAACCCTAACCCTTTTGACCGCATGCGCGATACGCTAGGCGGTGGCGGGGGCAATAAACCGGGCGATAAAAAGCCCAAATTTACCTTTAGCTTATATTGGATTTATGGCATTGTTGCCCTTATATTTATCTTTATACAGATATATGGCTTAGGCGATGCAACCCATACTATTGACTCTTTTCAGCAGTTTAATACCAATATGCTGAGCAAAGGGCACGTAGCTAAAGTAGAGGTAATAAATAAAGAGGTTGCCGAAATTTATATTAAAAAAGACACCCTTAAAAACAACGCTAAGTACAAAGAAGAATTGGGCGAGCGCGGCATTAAAGCCGAAGGCCCCCAGTACAAACTTACCATAGGTTCTATTGACCAGTTTAAGGCCGATTTTGATGCTGCACAAAAGCAAATGCAAGCCAAGCACGATACCTTGGTTAAAAACAACCCAACCCTAAAAGTTACTCAATTTGAGCCTGTTAACGTAGGCTACCAGGAACGTAAAAACTGGGGTGGCGATATTTTGAGCTGGGTGTTGCCTATTGCCGTAATGGTACTTATCTGGATATTTATAATGCGCCGCATGAGCGGTGGCGCCGGTGGCGGACAGATATTTAACATTGGCAAAAGCCGCGCACAGTTGTTTGATAAAGACACCAGCGTAAACGTAACCTTTAACGATGTTGCGGGCTTAGACGAAGCTAAGGTTGAGATTAAAGAGATTGTAGACTTCCTCAAAAACCCCAAAAAGTATACATCGTTGGGTGGTAAAATACCGCGCGGGGCGTTGCTAATTGGCCCTCCGGGCACAGGTAAAACCCTTTTGGCAAAAGCCATAGCCGGCGAGGCGCAGGTGCCTTTCTTCTCACTGTCAGGGTCTGATTTTGTTGAGATGTTTGTGGGTGTGGGTGCAAGCCGCGTACGCGATTTGTTCCGCCAGGCAAAAGAGAAAGCGCCGTGTATTATTTTTATTGATGAGATTGACGCTATTGGCCGCGCCCGTGGCCGCAACGCCATGCAAGGCGCTAACGACGAGCGGGAGAATACGCTTAACCAATTGTTGACCGAGATGGACGGCTTTGGCACCAACAACGGTGTTATTATACTAGCTGCTACCAACCGTGCCGATATTTTGGACCGCGCCCTTATGCGCCCGGGTCGTTTCGACCGCCAAATATTTGTTGACCTGCCCGATTTAACAGGCCGTCGCGAGATATTTACCGTCCATTTAAAACCATTGAAACTAGACCCACATTTGGATGTTGAGTTTTTGGCTAAACAAACGCCCGGTTTTAGCGGTGCCGATATAGCTAACGTATGTAACGAGGCGGCCCTTATTGCTGCCCGTAAAAACAAAACATCTATTGGCAAGCAAGACTTTTTAGATGCGGTAGACCGTATTATTGGTGGCTTGGAGAAGAAAAACAAAATCATATCTAAACAAGAGAAAGAAGTTATTGCTTACCACGAGGCAGGCCACGCCGCTACCAGCTGGTTGCTGCGCTATGCCCACCCTCTGTTAAAAGTAACTATAGTACCCCGCGGCCGCTCATTGGGTGCTGCATGGTACCTGCCTGAAGAGCGCCAAATAACTACTACCGAGCAATTGCTTGACGAAATGGTGGCTACCCTTGGCGGACGTGCTGCCGAAGAGATTGTATTTGGTAAAATATCTACCGGCGCATTGAGCGACCTTGAGAAAGTAACCAAACAGGCATACGCCATGGTTACCATTTATGGCCTTAACGATAAAATTGGCAACCGTAGCTACTACGATTCGAGCGGGCAAGGCGAGTACTCATTCTCTAAACCATACAGCGAGAAAACCGCTGAGACAATAGATTTTGAGGTAAGCAAAATGATTGAAGAGCAGTATGCCATTGCCAAGAAAATTTTGTTGGAGAATAAAGACAAACTAACCAAACTGGCCGAAACGCTGTTGGATAAAGAGGTTATTTTCCGCGAGGATTTGGAGGAGATTTTTGGCAAACGCCCCTTTGGCGAGGACGAAGCATCTATTGAAGGTATTAAAGGCGATTACAACGCCGCCAAAATAGAGGAAGAAGCCGCAGCCCGCGAGTACGACAAAAAAGAGCAGGAAGAAAAAGAGGCTAAAGAAAAAGCCGCAAAAGAAGCTGCTGAAAAGCTAAACGGCCACGTATCAGCATCGGATAAAACGGCGATAAATAACCCGCCACCAACCGAAGAAAAAGAGAATAAAGAATAAATGCCATGGTTGGTGTTATCACCAACCATTTAAAATACAAATCCCCCTTAGCGAAAGTTGAGGGGGATTTTTTGTGATTATCTAGGCCCTTTAGGGCATTTCTCAAGCCCCGCGCTTTTCCCGTAGGGATGCCTTTGGCAAGCGTGGGGAATAAAGGCTTGTATTGTAAAAAGGCTTTAGCCTGCTGGTATGCTTGCTAAGAACGGGCTAAAGCCCTAACCATTGGTAGAGCCATTACACCACGCTAAAGCGTGGTGCTTGAGAATTACGCTTTAGCGTTTTAACGCTTTGGAAAGATAATCATGTGTATCAGAATAATATGTTTATATCCTGTTCAGACAAATAGTGCGCGCCAGCCGCGTTAGCGATGGAAGCGGCAGCTTGCGCATCGTGTAGTCACACTGAGCTTGTCGAAGTGTGGTGCGTGGGGTGCGCAACTACAGCGGACAGCGCGGCCCGCCGCAGGAGGGAACGCCCAAAAGAAATCACTTCCCTATTTTTAAACTCTCTGCGACCCAGCAACCTTTAGGTTCCTCCTGTTCACAACGGTCGCCCCCCACTCTCTTAATTTAAGAGAGGGGCCGGGGGAGAGTTTACTTTCAGGGAAGCTGGGTATATTTTCTGTATTTTTGCTACCTATTAATTTAAGATGAAAGAATCTACATCGAAAGAGAAAATACTGAAAAAGATACGTGAGGCGCTGATTGAACCATCGCCGGAGGTGCCGCCTGAGGTTGACTTTACCCGCCCCATATACAACACCAGCACCGACCCGCTGGAGATTGAGTTTGCGCAAGAGTTTAGTAAAGTAGACGGTAAGTTTGTGTTTTGCGAAACGGCCGAGGAGTTTGCTGCTGCTTTTATTGAAGTAGCTAAAGAGCAAAAATGGAGCGAGATTTATTGCTATAACGAGAAGATTCGCGGGCTTTTTACGGGCAGCGCCATACAGGTAAAAGATAAAATTTGGGATGTTACGGAGGCCAAAGTGGCTATTACCAACTGTGAGTTTTTGGTATCGCGCATTGGCGGTGTGTTAATGTCATCTAAACTATCATCGGCACGTAAGTTGGCTGCTATTGTGGATACGCATGTGGTGGTTGCCTACACATCGCAACTGGTGCCCGATATTAAAGACAGCCTAAACGCTATTAAAGAAAAGTACGGCGAGCGCTTACCATCGCTTATATACCTTGCTACCGGCCCCAGCCGCACCGCCGATATTGAAAAAACACTGGTAATGGGTGCCCATGGCCCAAAAGAGATTTACGTATTTTTAATTGACGGATAAGTGTATCCGGATTGGGTAAACATATACACGGCCGATACGGTGTTTAAAGCCGAGCTTGTTATTGGCATTTTAAACGAAAATGGTATTGAGGCTGTTATATTTAACAAGCAAGACTCGGCCTACCTTTTTGGCGATATTCAGGTTTATGTTCACCGCAATTCAGTAGTTTTGGCAAAACGTATAATAGAAAACACAAAGCTTTGAGCAACATAATGCAGCGCCTGATAACAGGCTTCTTTTTTGTGGTGATACTGGTTGGCAGTATGGTTTGGAACCGTTACTCGTTCGGCATATTGTTTTTAACCATAGTAGTACTAAGCCTTATAGAGTTTTATAAGCTACTAAAAAACAGCAAGTTTGGTATTGCCCCTCAAAATATAACAGGTGTAGCCGCGGGGGCATTTTTGTTTATTACCAACTATGCTGTGGCCTTTGGTTTTGTTGGTATTAAAATACTTATCCTAAACGTAATACCGGCCTTAGCCATAATTATTGGCGAGCTGTATCGCAAGAAAGACAACCCTTTTGGCAACATTGCTTTTACGATGTTGGGTATTTTATATTTAGCGGTGCCTTTTTCATTAGTATCGTATATAGCAAGCCCCCTTCCGTTAAGCACAATAGGCATAATGGGGCCTAAGCATACTGTATTTTACCCTTGGATTATTTTTGCCAGTTTTATGATTGTGTGGGCCAACGACTCGTGGGCATACCTAAGCGGCCGATGGTTTGGTAAGCATAAATTATTCGAACGAATATCGCCCGGAAAAACATGGGAAGGAAGTGCCGGAGGCGCTCTTGTTGCCTTATTATTCTCGTATTTAATGTCGCTATTTTTTGACGAATACAGCCTTGTAAACTGGCTATGTATAGGCGCTATACTTATTGTTACATCAACCCTTGGCGACTTAGTAGAGAGTATGCTAAAACGTAGCATTGGCGTAAAAGACAGCGGCACTATGTTGCCCGGCCACGGTGGTATATTAGACCGCTTTGATGGTATGTTCCTTGCCCTGCCTGCGGTATGGGTTTATGTGGTGTTGGTAGGGTAATAAAATCTCGCTTGTACCGTTTAGTACTGTATGAGGAACTATTTTCTACTGGCATTATTATTCTCTATTGTATTTACATCTTCGCATGCCCAGCTATGCTTATATGATACGCCAAGTAAAAATCAAGTTTGCTATATTTTAGAAAACAATACGTATGATTTGTATGGCTCCAGCCCCTGCGTTAGGGCAAGGGTTCAGGCCCTTTATATACTCAAAGAACATAAATTAAACGATAAAAAAACACTTAGCTATTTTGAAGAAATAGTTAAACTGCGCAACAAAAAGCATACGCTTGCCTTACCAAAATACTTACAAAAACGCTTGGGTTACCAATATTTAGCAGAACACCATGATATTGCAAAAAACATAATGAAAAAATATAAATATATTGGTTACTTACTATTGCCTATGGATGCTGTTCGAAAAGCTCGTTTTGATATTTATTCTTCAAAGTAGTTGGCCCCAATTTTGACCTGCAATTTCCCTTTGCATTTTTTACTCTTTACAGATTTCAATTAACAACCCCGCAGATATTTATTAACGTTAATATCTATCCCACTTTTTTGTGCGAAAAAAGCATGTTTTACATCAAAAAAATCTGTTTTTAATCGGTTTTTAATCGAATAATGCACAAAAAACTACGTTTTTAAACACCAAAATTGCGTTTGAGGGGCTAAGTTATAGCGCTATTTACCTAATAATAGCAAGCAATTTAGGCTAAAATGCAGAACATGTTCAGCATTATTCGGGCTGGTAAATGAACTTGGCTACGGTGGGTTTATTTCCATCATCTAACCTGATGAAATATACCCCCGGCGCAAGGCCCATGCTGTTAAGGTCTAAACTATGCATATATTGCCCGTTTGCGGCGGTAAAGCTATGTTTTTTTGGCTATAAACCATTTGCCCAGTAAGCGATAATACATTCAACGCCAATGGCTTATTAACCTTGCTGCTCAGCATTATGTTCAGCCTGTTGTTGGTTGGGGATGGAAAAACCGATACGCCTAAATCATTGCCTTGCTCATCAATACCAATTATTACTTTCTTCTTAAAATGCGCTACAATAGTGTCTTGCGAGGTTAGTGCCACCTGAATATTAGGGTTTAAATTGCCCGGCAATGGGGTAGAGTTGTTCAATGTCCACTGCTCAAAGGTATAAGTAGGGTCAGGCATAGCAGTAAGCGCGATATTATTGTTGCCAAAATAGTTGCCCACGTAGGGATACGAAGGCGGTACCAGTGTATTAACCTGCACATTGTTAGGTGTGCCAACAGGGTCTACCAAAACCGTTACACTGTACGGCCCTGTTAGGTTATAGCAATCTACCATGCCACTGTTAATAGCTGCGCAGCGGCCATTAATTTGGGTTTTGATATTATTAATATTTTGCTGCCACTCGCCTACGTTACCTCCCCAACGCTGCGTATGGCGCGCCATTTCGGGGCTTAGCAAGGCTGCAAGGCTATCTAAATGGGTAATCATGTTGGTGCAATCAAAGGCGGTATTAATCAAATCGGCATAGCGGTTTATGTACAACTGGCTAAAGCCGGGGTTTTCCAACATTTTATTAAACATACCGGTATGGGGTATTTCAGGGTCATTAGGAAACAAATCTTCTACCGAACAAGGGTCATTATCGTAGCTTGTAGAGGGTAAGCCGGTGTAGTTTTGGCCCAAGTCAAAGGTATTATCCATATCCCACAAATGATAACGCCAGCGCACACCTGCATCCTTAGTGCCACGCCACCAAGCGGTGTTCCAGTTAAGCCAATCGCTGTTTACGGTATAGGTATTTAATATAAAATAATCTATCAGGCTCATAGGGTCAAAACGCTCGGCAACATAGTCGTAATTGGCCTGTACAGCAAGGTTATTGCTCATCATAAAATTGTACAGGGCTACCCACGCCGTATCGCTACCCTCATCAAGCTGTAAGCCGCCCCAATAGGCCAACATATCAACTTTGCCTTGGGGTTGGTTGTAATAAAAATCAGTAAAATCAGCATCTACCCTTTCGCGCAACTCATACAAGCCCCAGTACTGGCCGTTTATATAGATAACAATGGGCCTATACGAGCGCTCATCAACATTTAGGTTGTATTTAGCCGATAGCGTTTGGCAAAAAGCATCGCGTATATGCGCGCTTTGGTATATATTATGTGCCGGGTAATTGTCTGAACCTGCTGCTTTTAGAATGATTACATCAAATTCGTCTCGCGGGGTTGAGGGAAAAAGTTGAGCTTCAATATTGTTTGAAATGCCGTATTCATCGCGGGTATAAAAGCGCATGCCTTTTTGGTCAAACGCCCACGAGTCATTGCCATGCCCCTTCATATCGCCTTCTGTTTTAAACACCAGTTGGCCTGTTTCGTCGTAGTATTCAATGGCATGCTGCAACTCGTTGGTATTGTTGTTAAACAGCGAGTTAAAATCACCATTTAAACAAAACACCGGCATAGTATGGTTAGCCCCAATTACGTAAGTGTTGCTCTCTATAAAACTGCCCGGTATATTGGCATTATTACTAAATGTTTTGGCACGTATAGCTGTTGTTGAACTTACAGTTATAGGTGCTGAATACAGCGCAGATGCTACAGTAGGCTCGGCACCGTTGGTGGTATAGCGTATAACGCTGTTAGGCTCGGTAGTAGTAAGTGCTACCGTTATACCCGACCCATACAAGCCGCCCTGCTGGCTAGCTACAGGCTTTGCTGCATAGTAAGGCTTAACATTGGCATTGGCAGTACCTAAACTAGGTGTAAGCGCTACGCCCCAAGTGGCTGCACCATCCGTTAACCGGGCTATTGAGTGGTCTCGTTGGGTAGGCCTTGTTATATGTACAGAATCTATTATTTGCCCTGCAGGACTTGCTATCATTATATATTCCTGCTTGCTTTGGGTAAGCTTAAAATTGGTGTGGTACTCATTGCCTTGCACCAAATCACGGCTATCGCAAAAAAATACTCTACGGCCATTGGCCGCAATGCTAACCCCTGCCGGAATAGCCCATTTGGTAGGGTCTGTAGCCTTATCACTTAAATAATAGCCTGTTAAATTTATGGGGCTGCCGGTGGTGTTGTAAATCTCCACCCAATCTTCGTACTCATTAAGGTTGTTGCTATACTGGCTTTTGTTAGAACACGTATACTCGTTTATTACCAATGATTGTGCCTGAGAGAGGGCGGGTGCAAGCAGTATAAAAACCCAACGTAAAAAACGTACCATAAAGTTATATTTGTCTAACAAATATAACAATCTGCTACAATAAATCCTCGCGCTCGTTAAATACAATACCAAGGTTAGCCAATTCAGCCAAAACCGGTGCATACACAGTTTCTACCGTAGGTATAACCACACCGCTTAGCGCTATTTTGCCTGTAAGTATAAGCTTAGCAGCTATAGCCAGCGGCAAGCCCACTGTTTTAGCCATAGCCGTGTTATGTTCATCATCGCCGGTAAGCACAAGGGTTGATGTAACTTTTTTCTGCTGCTTACCCAGCGTATATATAAACTCGTGCACCATCACTACAAGGTCTAAATCGCCGTGATTTAGCTTCCATTTCTGTTCCAGCAAATGCTGCAAAACCTGCGCCGGAGTAGCGTTTGCTATACCTATTTTACCGTTGCTGAATATGCCCGTCCATTTTAGCATTTCAAATATTCTGGGTTCATTTTCCAACCCCAAAAAGCGGGCAATTTCGGCATCATTAAAGCCAACACCTTCGGGCAGCAACATCGCTACAAGCTCAGCGTACGTAAGGCTTTCGCTGTGCGGAACAGCAAAACTATCGTCAGTTAACCCCAGTTTAATAAATGCATTCCAAGCGCGGCTATAGTGCTGGTATCGCAGCGTTCCGCGCAACATGGTATCAATGCCATCCAAACCATATTCTTCCACATAATGCAGAGAGTCACGGTTGGCGTAGCCTTCCAGCGCCCCAATACCCTTAACATGTATGGGTTCGGTTTGGGTAAAAAGCCTCTCGTAGGGAATAAATTTTAGCTTGCCATTGTGTAGGTAGCGGGCTGTACCTTTACCCGCCAATATTACGTTTCGTGGGTTCCAGGTAAATTTATAGCCCAAGGGGTTATCCATATTTTGGGGCGCAATTAGCCCGCCGGTGTACGATTTGAAGGATGTTATTTTTCCTCCCTCTTGCTTAATTTTATTAATTATTTGCATGGCCGACATATGGTCAATGCCGGGATCTAAGCCCATTTCGTTCAGTAAAACAATCCCTTTTTCTTTGGCTTCGGCATGCAGTTCAGCCATTTCGGGCGATACATAAGATGCCGTAAGCAAATGCTTGCCATGCTTTACGCAAGCCTTTGCTACCACCCCATGCATAAACGCCGGAAGCATTGATATTACAAGGTGAGACTGCTCTATTAGCCCTTCGCGCAACTCTGCTTCATCAGCATTAAAAAATACGGCGCTGCCGTGGGCATGGCCTTTTAGTTTGCTTATGGCCTGCTCTACATCATTATCGGCAATGGTTAGGTGCCAGTTATGCTCTGAAGCATGGTCTAGCAAATAGGCTATTAGCACCGTTGCCGATTTACCGGCCCCAAATAAGAGTATCTGTTTCATTCAATGCAAATATAGGGTATAGGGGGTAGGTTACAGGGTGTAGGGCAAATATTAGTTGCCGGTTCTTAGTTGTGAGTTCTTAGTAAACAGGGCATTTTACAGCGCTGCATATCAATTCCTACAGCCTAAACCCTGTACCCTTTACCCTATGTAAATCCCACAAAACCTTTACCCAAACTACAATACAGGGCAAAACCTTTAGCTGATAGGGTATTACAAGGCTGGTGCGGATTGTAGCCGGAAACAAATCGGTGGGAGAAAGAATGGTAAAGATGAAAACCAAAGCCAGTAGTAGTGTATTAATAGTGCTTTGTTTTTGCGAGAAATACCACAACGCAACACCCGCTACAGCTATTATAAACGTAGGTGATTCGGCCTTGTGGTTAAAGATAACCGACCATATTAATGCCGAAGCCAACAGCAGTATTTTAAAGCCTTTATCATTCCAAGCTTTGCGGTTTAAATAGGCTGTGCAGAATAACATCACCCCGATAATAGTAACCCCCATTTTATTGGCTGCTAACCCAAACCACGCCTGTAGCCAGCCTACTACCGAATACCCTAGTGATGCGGCATGGTCGGCAGAGAGCATGTTAAACCAGCTGTAGTACTGCAAACCCAGTGTTAGCGGGGTTGTTAACACTACGGGTATACTTGCTAAAAGCAATCCATACAAAATAGAAAAGCCTATAAACCGCCCCTTTTTAGGGTAGAGCAAAAACAACGCCGCAGCCACTAAACCAAAGGGTTTTATAAAGGTAGCCAGTATAATAAATAGCGCGGCGCGGCCAGTTTTTTCATCCTCAAAACTATTGTAGGCCCATATCATAAGCCCGGCTATAAGCCCGTTGCTTTGGGCGCTTTGCATGCTGGTCATTAACTCTAGCGCTACAAATAAAAGGGCAAAAGCTTTTTGCTTTGGGGTGAAGATTTTGATGGCATTAATAGCCGAAAACAGCACCAAGGCATTAAGTAAATTCCACGCTATAAGCCCCATCCAATCAGGCATCCAGGCAAAAAGGCCAAAAAACAATGCAAAAGCAGGGGTGTATTTAAATAAGTCGCTTTGCTCGGCCGGATGCGGTATATAAAGGTCTTTGCCCTGTACCAAATGAAAAAACGACTGCTTAAAAATAATGTAGTTGTTGTAGCTGGTGTAGCTCCAGTTGCTACTTTTAAAATACTCGCCAAGGGCCGCCGCTATGGCTAGCAGTATAAACAACGCCACCAAAAACCGTGGGTTGGTTATAAACTGTATTATGCGGGGTTTGATTGCCATTGTAGCGTTCCGGCGGTATATACTTTCAACTCATCAGGGCATTCGGCCAGCAATTGGCTTATTGTTTTGTGTAAAATGGGATGCAGGGCATTGCCCGCCAGCTCAGCCAAAGGCGCTAAAGTAAACCTGCGCTGCGCCATTGCGGGGTGCGGCAGGGTTAAGGTTGGGCTGTTAACTACCTCATCTTCAATCAAAATAATATCAATATCAATTACCCTTGGGCCAAATTTAGCCCCTAAACGGGTGCGGCCCAGTTGGGCTTCTATGCCTAAAAGTGTGGCTAACAGTTCTTCTGCCGGTAGCGCAGTTTCTACCTCAACAGCTATATTCAAAAACGCATCCTGCTGGCTAATGCCCCAAGGCTCAGTTTCATACAGGGCTGAAACAGCAGTAACACTGCCCGCTGTTGTATTAATAGCCTGAACTGCTGCCGCCAAATGGCCCTGCCTGTTGCCCATGTTTGAACCCAATAGCAGGTGTGCTTTTTTTGCCATGGCGCAAATATAGGTGGCTTGATAATTGCCCCCTCGCATTAGTTTTTATCTTTGCACAAATTACATCAACCAAATGAAACAATTTTTCACCTCACTTTTGGCTTCTTGCCTAGGTTTTATCCTTGCCTTTTTATTATTAATAGGCATTTTTGCACTTACTATATCATCCGTAGTTTCTAGCGCAGGCGAAGAAGAAACCGTTGATATTAAAGAAAACTCTGTACTATATATTACCCTTAACCATGCCGTGGTTGACCACGCCGTATCTGACGGGTTGCCGTTTGGCGGCGCCGCCAGCGTTGGGTTAGATGATATTTTAAAATCGCTTAAACATGCCGCTACCGATGACGACATAAAAGGTATTTTTATGGAGATAAACGGCATGAGCATGGGCATGGCCAGCTGCGAAGAGCTACGCAACGCCTTGCTTGAGTTTAAAAAATCGAAGAAATTTATTATTGCTTACTCTGATTTTTATACCCAGGGGGCTTACTACCTATCATCGGTGGCCGACCAAGTGTATGTAAACCCAAGTGGCGGTATTGAGTTTAAAGGCATTGCTGCCAACTTGGTATTTTTAAAAGGCACACTTGAGAAATTGGGCGTTGAGCCACAAATAATACGCCACGGCAAATTTAAAAGCGCTATTGAGCCTTTGATTAACGAAAAAATGAGCCCCGCCAACCGCGAGCAAACCCGCAGCTACATTGGCGCTTTGTGGAACCAGATTATTGTAGGCGTTTCAAACTCGCGCAAAATTGGCGCTGCCGAACTGCAAAACATTGCCGACAGCCTGCTAACCATTGATGCTAAAGGATCGGTTAAATACAAACTGGCCGACGGCATTAAATATAAAGATGAGATTTTAGAGATACTGAAAGAGAAAAGCGGCGCTAAGGCTATTGATAAAATTAACTTTGTAAGCCTTACCAAATACCTTAAAATAGAGGTAAAAGACGAAAACCGCGACGCGCACAACCAGGTGGCCGTAATTTTTGCCGAAGGCGATATTGTTGACGGCAAAGGCGATGATAATAGCATTGGCTCAACCACCTTGTCTCGCCGCATACGCGATGCCCGCTTGGATGCCGATATTAAAGCTGTTGTATTGCGTATCAACTCGCCGGGCGGTAGCGCACTAGCGTCTGACGTTATTTGGCGCGAAGTTGTTTTAACCCGCAAAGTAAAGCCTGTTATAGTTTCTATGGGTGATGTGGCTGCATCGGGCGGATATTATATTGCATGTGCTGCCGATACTATTGTGGCCCAACCTAATACTATTACCGGCTCTATTGGCGTGTTTGGTGTATTGTGGAACGCTAGCGGCCTTATGGGCAAAGTAGGTGTAACTACCGATACTGTTAAGTTTGGCAAATACTCAGACCTTGGTACTACTACCCGCGCTATGACTGAAGGCGAGCGTAATATTATGCAAATGGAAATTGAAAACATTTACGACCAGTTTATTACCCACGTTGCCGAAGGC
>JANOCJ010000012.1:0-17115 GCA_031412115.1 Flavobacteriales bacterium | reverse complement strand
TTATATAGTAACCGACGATAACCACAAGCCTTTGCGCATGGTTGGTGCCATGCACGACATTACCAAACCTAAGTTAATGGAGGTAGAAAGGGAATTGATTACGGCTGATTTAATGCAGCGCAATAACGATTTAGAGCAGTTTACCTACATCGTATCGCACAACTTACGCTCGCCCGTAAGTAATATTATGGGGCTTGCCGATGTGTTAAAAAAAGGGGGCTATACAGATAATGAACAGGCTGCTTTTATTGATGATATATCTTACTCGATAAAAAAGCTGGATGATGCAATTAAAGACTTAAACCGCATACTACAGGTAAAAAAAGAAATAAGCGAGATAAAAGAAGAAGTGAATTTTACCCAATTGGTAAATGATATAAAAGGAAGCATATCGCAATTAATACATGAGCGCGATGTATTGATAACAGTTGATTTTAACGCTATTGACCATATGTATAGCCTTAAAACCTATTTGCACAGCATTTTTTACAACCTAATAAGCAATGCAATAAAATACCAGCGCGTTGGCATAAGGCCGGTAATAAACATTACAAGTGAGCTAATTGATAACAAAATAATATTGCAATTTACTGATAATGGCCTGGGCATAAACCTTGATAAATATGGCTCGCACGTATTTGGCTTATACAAACGTTTCCACACCAATATTGATGGTAAAGGCGTTGGGCTTTTTATGACCAAAATACAAGTAGCAGCATTAAACGGAACTATAACTGTAACCAGTAAAGTAGATGAGGGCACCCGGTTTAAAGTTGAACTGGAAAATGTGAAGGAGGAAAAGCAAACAAATGAACAACCCGACTAATTTTATAATTATTGATGATGGGCGAATTAGTGCGCTAATAACTGAACTGGCTATAAAAGATATATTTAACACAGCGGTAACAACAACCTTTATTAATCCGCTGGAAGGCGTTGATTTTATTAAAAATGAATTTGCATTAAACCCCATTAATACGGCCTTATTTTTAGACCTTAACATGCCCATGGTAAATGGCTGGGAAGTAATAGCCATGCTGGAAGCGCTACCCAAAACCATTACCCAATACCTTACCATATTTTTGCTCTCATCCTCTATTGACCCTATGGATAAATTAAAGGCAAAAAAAACAAAATCTATTACCGAATACCTTGACAAACCCATAAGCATACACACGTTGCAACGTATTTTGCATAAACCAAAATGAAAAAAAGCACCCATTTTATTCTGATAGATGATGAACGGATTAGCAATGTGCTAACATCCATTTTTATTAAAGATGTATTTACCAACGCCAATATAAATGCCTTTACGCACCCGTTAGAAGGGGTTCAATTTATAAGGAATGCATTTAAAGAAAATCCTGTAAAAACTATACTGTTTTTAGATATAAATATGCCCACCGTAACCGGTTGGGATGTGTTGGATATAATGGAAGAAATACCCGAAAACATATTAGATTTTCTTACCATTTACATCCTCTCCTCATCGGTTGACCCGCTGGATAAAATAAAGGCCACCAACCATAAACTGCTTACCGGCTATTTAGAAAAACCGTTAAGCATAAATGCACTGCAAACCATTATGCACAGCATGCCCACACCTGTGGCGTAAGGTTTTTAAATCCCGTTGTTCGTCCCTCAAAAACGGTCTGCTATATAATGCGTACTTTCGCGGCAATAAAAACTGTGCATTGTTCACTGTTTATTGCTAACTGATTACTATATATGGCAACACTATACTTAATACCCACCCCACTGGTTGATGAAGGCCCTATAACATGGCTTAGCGCTGAGGATGTGGCTTTGCTTAATACCCTACAGCATTTTGTGGTTGAAAATGAACGTACCGCCCGCCGCTTTTTGCGCAAAGCCGGTTATACCCAAAATTTTGATACTGTTACCCTGCATTTGATAGATACGCGCGCCAAGCTGGAGGATATTCAAACTTACTTAAAAGCCGCTAAAGACGGCCATAATATAGGGCTGATGAGCGAAGCCGGTTGCCCCGCCGTGGCCGACCCGGGTGCCGAAGTGGTAACCATTGCCCATAAAATGAATATTAACGTAAAGCCTATGATTGGCCCATCGTCGCTGCTAATGTCGCTAATGGCATCAGGGCTTAGCGGGCAAAGCTTTACCTTTCACGGCTACCTGCCTATAGAAAAGCCCAACCGCGCAGGCAAACTAAAAGCCATTGAAAAACTGTCGGTACAGCATAAGCAAACGCAATTATTTATAGAAACGCCCTACCGCAACAACCAAATGCTGGAGACTATTTTAGAAAGCTGCAGCCCACAAACCCTGCTGTGCATAGCCTGCAACGTAACCGACGAAAACGAATTTATCAAAACCAAAACCCTGGCGCAATGGGCCAAACAAAGGCCCGATTTGCATAAAAAGCCTACTGTGTTTTTGATGATGGGGTAGTTAGCCGAGAGTGGAGAGCCGAGGGCCGAGAGGAAAAATTATTTATTATTGCAAATGAAGTAAATAGCAAAGCGCCGAGCGCCGAGAAGGAAAATATTTATTATTGCAACATGAAAGAAAGCCTACGAGACCATAAGGAGCTAGTAGTGTGGCAAAAGTCTATACTGTTAGTAGAGATGATTTACAAGTTAACACAAAGTTTCCCGAAAGAAGAAATGTTTGGAATAACATCACAAATGCGGCGATGTGCAATTTCTATCCCATCTAATATTGCAGAAGGCCATTCTAGAAATACAGATGGTGAATTCAGGCAATTTTTAGGTATCGCTAAAGGTTCGTCGGGAGAGTTGGAAACACAAATTATAATTGCTGAAAAACTCACATACCTAAATGCAGAGGACTGTAAAGAATTATGCGACGCATTAATTGAAATTAGAAAAATGATTAGTGGGTTGCAGCGCTCTATAAAATAACGCTCGGCACTCGGCTCTCTACTCTTGTCTTCGTCCACCCTCTCGGCACTCGGCTCTCGGCTCTAGTCTTTAGAGGCTTTAAACAAAATTTCCTTCTCCTCTTTAGTTAAACTCTCGTAGCCCGATTTAGAAATTTTATCTAGAATTTCGTCAATGCGGCGTTGCTTTTCGCTGGGCGACATTGACTGGATATCATTGGGCTGTGCGCCAAACATTTGCCTGCGGTAGGCTACGCGTACCTTGCCTTGCGGCTGCGGGCGGCGGTAACTAATTTTATCAACTACGCTGTTAAAGCCTGCGCTTAAATCGGTGCCGCGGCCTAGCAATACTACAAATACCCAACCGAACAGGGCGCCGCCAATATGGGCAAAATGCCCACCTGCGTTAAGGTCGCCGGCCATGGCAAAAAGGTCGATAATGGCGTATACAAATACTACATATTTAATACTAACGCGGCCAAAAAGTAATAGGTTAAGTTTATAGTCGGGCGATAGGGTTGCTGCGGCAAACATCATAGCCATAACCGCACCCGATGCACCATGCAGCGTTGCCGAGCCTTTTAAAAATTCAGGGAAAGCATAAAAAGCACCCAGAGAAAGTAACGAGCCAAATATGCCCGAATAGAGGTATAGCGGCAGCACGCGGCGGTCGCCCGCCAAATCGCCAAAAATAGTTCCAAACCAATACAGGGCCAGCATATTCCACAGCAGGTGCATAGGGTCTATATGCAAAAAAATGTTGGTTATAAGCGTGTACGGGTGCGTAAGCAGTTCATACCAGTTATACGGCATAGCTAGCCATTGGCGGGCGGTATCAACATACGTAAGGCCGTTGTTTGATGCCCTTGAAACAAGCAGGAGGAGCAGCATAACAAGAAATACGCTCACATTAACCAAAATGAGGCGGTTTATCATGTTTCCGAAACGGAACGTATGCTTTGCATCCCTAATGATTGACATATTCTTTTTCTACGCTAATTAATACATGCGGTTACGCGAGTTCTTGTTCCAATACTTAATCAATATAAACCCAAATAGCATGCCACCTAAGTGTGCAAAGTGGGCAACATTATCCATTGGATTGTTTTGCAGGCCCGAATAAAGTTCCAGCACCCCATAGCCTATTACAAAATACTTGGCTTTTATGGGTACAGGAAAGAAGATTAGCATCAACTCCGTATTAGGGAACAGCATACCATAGGCCAGTAATAAACCGAATATAGCACCCGATGCACCTACTACTACCGAACCATTTAAGATATCGTTAACAGCTGCTATATATTGATCAGTGCCGGGCACAAAATAGTACGCCAACTGCGACTGAAAAGGCAAATACGTAACAAAATAAAACACGGTAAAATGTATTACTGCTGCGCCAATGCCGGTTATCATATAATAGGTAAGAAAACGCTTAGGGCCCCAATATGTCTCCAACTGCCGCCCAAACATCCACAAGGCAAACATGTTAAAAAAGATATGGCCCGGGCTGCCATGCATAAACATATAGGTAATAGGCTGCCACACCCTAAAATTGGGCGCTGTAGGAAAATGCAGGCCCAAAATTTGGTCTAAATCTACCTTTAGCATCATTTTGGCCAAAAACAAAAGCACGTTAATTATTAGGAGGTTTTTAACCACCATGGGCGTTTCGGCCCTGCCTAACGGCCTGTATGGCTTATATGCGTTCTGCATTATTTGGGTTGATTAAATCGTTTTTCAATTTCGTCTGCACCAAGTGTTACAATAGCCGCTTTGCCGTTGGGCGATAGGGTTGGCGTTTGGCAGGCAAACAAATTATCTACCAGGTTTTGCATCTCCTCAACGCTCAACGCGCGGCCTGTTTTTACCGCCAGGCTTTTGGCTAACGAGCGGGCCAGGTTATCATTCAGCCCCAGTTTTAGCGCCTGTTCGTTTTGCTTATAGGTTTCTATCAGCGCCTCTACGGTTTCGTTAAGCTGTATGTTGCCCAACTCGGCGGGGTACGAGTAAAAAGCAAATGAGTTAGCGCCCATATCGCTAATTTCAAAACCGGCATATTTCAGCTCCTCCAGCAGGTGGCGCAAAGTCTCTGCCTCATTAGGCGGAAGCTCTACCTGCTGCGGAAACAGCGATTGTTGCGATACGTTTTCCCTCTTCTCCAATTTATCAAGGTAATATTCATACAAAACGCGCTCGTGCGCAAATTGTTGGTGTATCAACATGATGCCCGATTTTATGGGCGACATAATATAGGTGCGCTGCAATTGTATCAATGTACGTTGCGGAGCTTCGGCAAAGGCTTCGGCGTCCGTGCCTGCTTCTTCGGTATTAATTATCTCCAGCTGGTTGTTAGCATGGCGGCTGGGCATTAGGCTTTCCCAGTTTACACGGTTGGCCCGCTCACGCATGTCTACCTCTTTTTTCGCGTCTTCATCAAACGGGTTGTAGCTGGTGTTTACGGTGATAGATGGCGGCGTTATCACCATATTTTTGCGCAGTGGCGGCACGTTAAAGCTCGTCTCCTGCTCAAAATCAAGCGATGGGGTAAGGTTAAACTTGCCCAACGAATTTTTTACCGCTGCGCGCAGATAGGCGTAAATAGCCTTTTCGTCATCAAACTTAATTTCCGTTTTGGTAGGATGGATGTTAACGTCTATACGCTTGGGGTCAATCTCTAAAAATATAAAGTACGACGGATAGCTGTCGCGCTGTATCAAATCTTCGTACCCAATTTGTATGGCATGTTGCAAAAACGGGCTTTTAATAAAGCGCTTGTTTACAAACATGTATTGCTCGCCACGGGTTTTGCGGGCATGTTCGGGCTTGCCAATAAAGCCGCTAATGCTTACAATATCGGTATGCTCTTCTATCTTAACTACCTTCTCGTTATACTTGTTGCCAAAAACTTGGGTAAGGCGGTTTAGCAGCGTTCCGGCGGCTAGTTTATGTACCTCGTTGCCGTTGCTGTATAGGCTAAATGCTATATGCGGATTGGCTAACGATACGCGCAAAAACTCCTCAATCACATGGCGAATTTCTACCGGGTCGCTTTTTAAAAAGTTGCGGCGGGCGGGTATGTTATAAAAAAGGTTTTTTATTTGGATGTTGGTACCTGCGGGGGTTGATATAGCCTCTTGCCCTTTAAACTCAAAGCCCTCAATAACCACCTGCGTGCCCATAGCATCTTCGTGGCGGCGGGTGCGCAGTTCTACCTGGGCAACAGATGCCAGCGATGCCATAGCCTCGCCCCTAAAGCCCATGGTTAGTATTTTAAAGAGGTCGTCGGCACGGGTAATTTTTGATGTGGCATGGCGCTCAAAGCACATGCGTGCATCGGTTTCCGTCATGCCGCAGCCGTTGTCTATCACCTGTATCAAGGTGCGGCCTGCATCTTTTATAATGAGTTTTATATCGGTGCTTCCGGCATCAACGGCGTTCTCCAACAGCTCCTTTACCGCCGAGGCAGGGCGTTGCACCACCTCACCGGCTGCTATTTGGTTGGCTACCGCATCGGGTAAAAGCTTAATAATATCTGACATGTTATAGTTCGCCGAAAATAATCAGGCAAAAATAGGCTATTGCCGCCAAAAACAGCGCGCCAATTAGCAAACTCAACACATTGGCAGGCAAAATACCGCGTTGTTGCGGCTTACGCTCAAATGCAATCCGTTTTTGTTCCGCCGGTTCTTCCCCTTTCATCCGCTCGCTAATGGGCTTTTTGCCCCCTTCATCAAATACCGATGTGTAATGAAAGCGGCGCGGCTCTGTGCGTTTTATAAAGGGTGGAAGCTTCAATTTTAATTATGAATTAGGGGAGATTAATTATGAGATAAAGTTAGGAAATTCTTTGCTATGCTTCGGTTTCCCACGATTGAAATCGTGGGAAATATGGATGCGTTCTAAAACATAGCCCATGGTTTCAACCATGTGAAGCCAAACCCAAAGCGCCGTAGGGATGAGAAGAATGCCGCTACTACTTTGTATACAATACTATTTGCAAATAGTAAAACACAATAAAATACGTAATGGTGCTAATTAAAGCTAAAACAAGAATGCGCTTGCCGTGCTTGCGGTTATTCTCATCATACACAAAAATGCGCTGCCCGTTGGGCAAGGTTTTTTTAAAGGTTGATAGCATAAGGCCTATAAAAACAGCCATAGCACCAAGGTATATTACAAAAAAGCCCATAATGGCAGCCAGGTATGCTATGGCTATCCACCCACCTGATGATTTTTCGGGTACTGACAGGGTTTCTATACGCTCTTTTTCAAATACTTTTTCTTGTGTAGCATCAATGGTTTTGCCTTTGTCAGCCAATAATTTTTTAGCCAAAACATAGTTTAAATGTCCCCATTCATCGGGCTTTTTAACTACATCCATCAATTCTTCCTCAGTAAAGTCAAACAGAAAATAATCCTTTTCAACCGTGCTTATTTCTTCGGCAAAAACGTTTTCAAGCAAGGCATTGGCCCTTTCAAAATCGGTTGGCAGAAGTTTAATCCTAAAGTCGGGTACGTTGCTGTTAGGGGTTTGTATAATAGGGTCGCGCGAATAGCTCTCATCCTCCACCTTAAAACTGATGCCGTTAGCACTTAAAACATCGGTGTATGGCGCTAAAGCCGACTCATCGTCAAACTTTAAAAATGTAATATAACCATTACTCATAGCTGCAAATGTAGGTAATCTGCTATATTTGCGCCCTCATTACCATCCCCTATGAAAACCGTTAACGACATAAATTTTGCAGGCAAAAAGGCATTAATCCGCGTTGATTTTAATGTGCCGTTGGATAAGGAAACCTTTGCCGTTACTGACGATACCCGCATACGCGCGGCATTGCCTACCATTAAAAAGGTTTTGGCTGATGGTGGTTCGGTAATATTAATGTCGCACTTAGGCCGCCCAAAAGAAGGCCCTGCCGATAAATATTCGTTAAAACATGTATTACCTAAGCTAAATGAGCTGTTGGGCATAGAGGCCCAATTTGCCGGCGATTGCATTGGAGAAGTAGCCAAGCACGACGCGGAACAGCTACAACCCGGACAGGTATTACTGCTAGAGAACTTACGTTTTTATAAAGAGGAAGAAAAAGGCGACGAAGGCTTTGCCGAACAGCTATCAAAACTAGGCGATTTTTACGTGAACGATGCATTTGGCACGGCACACAGGGCACATGCCAGCACTACCATTGTGGCCAAATTTTTTCCTACCGACAAGTGCTTTGGCAACCTGATGGCTGCCGAAATAGCCAGCTTAAATAAAGTGCTACACCACGCTGAAAAGCCCTTTACTGCTATTGTTGGCGGGGCTAAAGTTTCTGACAAAATATTGATTTTAGAACGCCTGCTTGATATTGCCGATAACATTATTATTGGCGGCGGCATGGCCTATACTTTTTACAAAGCCATGGGCGGCAACATTGGCAACTCGCTGCTAGAGGCCGACAGGCTGGAGAATGCCGTTAGCTTTATGCACAAAGCCCGCGAGGCAGGCGTTAACGTTTACCTGCCGGTAGATAGCATTGTGGCTGATAAATTTGCTGCCGATGCCGAAACCGATATATCGCTGAGCAAAAATATTGATGAGGGCTGGATGGGCTTAGACATTGGCCCTGAAGCTATTTCTGAATATGTGGCTACCATCAAACTGTCTCGCACTATATTGTGGAACGGCCCTATGGGTGTGTTTGAAATGGAAAAATTTAAAACCGGAACCGTTGAAATAGCTAAGGCTGTAGCCGAAGCTACGGGCGATGGCGCCTACTCATTAGTTGGCGGCGGCGATAGTGTGGCTGCGGTTAACCAACTGGGCTTTGCCGATAAGGTAAGTTATGTTTCGACCGGCGGAGGTGCTATGTTAGAATATTTGGAAGGAAAAGTGCTTCCGGGTGTACAAGCTATTTTAGATTAATTACCCCCTCTTTTTGGCAGATTTCTATTAACAAAAACGCGTTTTTTTGCTAACGATTTCTATTGTTAATTTTTATCCCACTAAAAAAGTGTTTTTTAAATCGTTTTTTGATGAAAAAACTCATTTTTTAACGGTTTTTAAGCAAAAAACAGCGTTTTTTAGCGCGTTTTAGCACCCAAAATACGTTTTTTCGGCCGAATAGGGGCTATAGTTTAAGCTGTATTTTGGTTGTATTTGCCTGCTATTTGCCTATCATTTTCTCCTCAAAATGCCCTTTTTGATTCTACCCAAAAACAGTCCTAATCAAACAGGCTAAAATGTACAAATTTCCATTTTTTCTTACACATGTAGCTTAGCTATTGTATATGGAAATGCAGGCTGCGCGCAAGGGTAGATATTTGCATTAACAAAACAACTGACACAATGAAAAAACTTATAATTCTTGCAGCAACGGCATTTACAGCGGTATACGCAAATGCGCAACAGGTGGTTCTATCGTCTGAGGTAATATCACCCGCAGGTGGCTATTACGAACTGACTAACAATGATTTAACTATATCAACCACTGTTGGCGAGCTTATTATAACTACCGCAGGTAGTGGTGAGATTATGCTTACGCAGGGCTTTCAGCAACCTGAAATACCTAACGATCCTACGCTGGTGCAAAACGCTGAGGCTAATGGTATTAGCATGTCGGTTTACCCTAACCCTTTTATAGATGAGTTTACGGCTGTTGTAGTGTTAGAGAAGAATGATAAACTAACCTTTAGCTTAACTGATGCGGCAGGCCGCGTGGTTCGTTTTGAAAAGGTTATGCCACAAGCTGCAGGCCAAGCGGTGTATACCTTTAGCGCTGCGGGTTTAGCTACAGGCATGTACAACCTTACGCTACGTAACGAAACCGGTAGCTTTACCAAAACAATGAAACTATCAAAAGTGAATTAATACTACTACTTATAATAACTACCTTGTTTATGATGTTAAAAAGGCCTGTAGCAATAGCTATGGGCCTTTTTTTTGATGGTATAATACATATAAAAGCCCGCTAACAGTATATGTTAGCGGGCTTATCTTCCTCCCACCCCCGCGCGTAGCGCGGGTACTCCCTCAAGAGGGAGACATTTAAAAGGAATTAATTTGATTTTAGGATGGCTGCGTACTTGTTTTGGTTAGTAGCATCTATTTGGTTTAAGATAGTAACCACGCGGTTTTTATCGTTAGGCAAGGCGCCGCTAAATATGTTAATCAACTCATTGGCTTTGGCATTAAAAAACACCTGCATGTTGAATGATGCCGGGCGCGATTTATGCACTTTTAACAACAACTCAAGCGCTGCAAGTACCTGCTGGCGGCCATTGTCAAGCTGGTCGTACATAACGTCCATGCCTTTCATTTGGTATACGTAGCTAGCCTCGCGCATGGGTTCAAACACGGGGTTTAAAATATTTTCAACCAACCAGTAGCGGTTTCTAAAACCGTCAGATGCACGCCACCCTTTATCGGGGGCATTTTGTGCCAACGCAACAATGCTTTGGGCCCTTTGCCAGTAGGGCGTACCGCCTTTTAGCGAGTAGGTATCATAATCCATAGCAAGGATTACGTTGGCGTAGTAAGCCAATACAGAGGTTAGGTTTGATATAAAGTTGTTTTCAGAAAACAGCATTTGCTGATACTCTAAGTACTTAAAATTAAAGTCGTTATCCTGAAAGTTGAAGATAACCGATTTGTAGCCTGAGTTAAACACCGGGCGGTCGGCCTGTATAGTAATGGTGGCCTCAAAATCGTCGGGCAGGTTTACTTTGCTTACGCTAATTTGTATGTTGCAATCAATTTTTTCCTCGCGCTTAAATTGGTCGTTGGTCCATTTGGTGTTATTCATAAACTCGTACACCTGGTTTTGCAAGCTGGTAAATACACGGGGGTCCATTGTTTGCTTGGCCGCCTGCAATGGCGTAACGGTAACACGGCAGTTTAATTCCTGCGCATTGGCGCTAAGCGCAACAAAAAGGGCCAGTATAAAAGCTATATATTTCATTTGCTTGCTAAAGTAACAATGTGGTTAACAATATCGGCCGCTACAGCAGCTTTACTTTTCAACTGAAAATCCACCGGTTTATTATCCTTACCTATAATTTTTATTTTGTTGGTATCGTGGCCAAAGCCCGCGCCCTTATCTGCCAGCGAGTTTAGAACAATAAAATCAAGGTTCTTTTCTTTTAATTTCTTTTGGGCATTTGCCTCTTCATTATCGGTTTCCAAAGCAAAACCTACCAGCAACTGGCCTTTCTTTTTTTCTTTTCCTACGGCAGCCAGTATATCATTGGTTTTCTCCAAATCTAATACCAAATGGCTGTCTTTTTTCTTAATCTTTTTATCGGCAACATTGCTTGGTTTATAGTCGGCCACGGCGGCTGACATTACAATAATACCGGCAGTTTTAGCCAGTTTAACCGTTGCCTTATACATATCGGCCGCGCTAACAACGTCTACCCTATTTATAAGCGGATTGTTGGTAGAAACGTTTACAGGGCCAGCAACTAAATCAACCGCAAAGCCACGGTTGGCAAACTCTTCGGCAATGGCAAAGCCCATTTTACCGGTAGAGTGGTTTGATATAAATCGCACCGGGTCTATAGCCTCAACAGTAGGGCCGGCGGTTACCAAAACCCTTACATTACTTTTTTTTTTCGGGGTAAAGTATTTCTCCAGAACGGTTGTAATTTCTTCGGGTTCAGACATGCGGCCTTGGCCTACCAAGCCACTGGCAAGTTCGCCGGTGCCGGGTTCAATTAGCATGTTTCCGTACGAAGAAAGCTTTTGAATATTGGCCTGCGTGGCCGGGTGTTGGTACATATCCAAATCCATAGCGGGTGCAAAAAACACCTTGCTGCGGGCAGATAGGTATACCGCCATCAATAGGTTGTCGCACTGTCCGTGGGCCATTTTAGCCAACTCGTTAGCGGTAGCAGGTGCTATAACAATAGCATCGGCCCAAAGCGCTAAATCAACATGGTTGTTCCAAACCCCCTGAGTACCTTCGGTAAACTCGCTCAACACCGGATTTTCTGATAACGTAGAAAGGGTGAGCGGGGTAATAAAATCGCGGGCGCCGGGGGTCATAATAACCTGAACCTCGGCGCCTGCTTTTTTGAGTAAACGCACTAACACAGCGCTTTTATAAGCTGCTATGCTGCCGGTTACCCCTAGTATTATTTTTTTGCTTTTCAGCAAAGCTTAAATTATTCTTTTACTGGGTTGCGGTGATAAATCTGGTCATCTAAAAACTCCTGGCAGGCAATAAGCGTAGGCTTAGACATGCGCTCGTAGTGTTTAGATATTTCAATCTGCTCACGGTTTTCAAACACCTCCTCTAAATTGTCGCTGTTAGGCGCAAATTCAGATAGCTTTTGGTTAAGCTCCTCTTTCAATTCAGTACCAATTTGGTTAGCGCGTTTAGCAATTACTACCAAACTTTCGTAAATGTTACCGGTTGGGGCGTCAAATTCACGCAAGTCGCGGGTTACAGTAGTAACATCGGCGTTTACCTTTTTAAAATTACTCATGTTTATTAAACTTTAAACGGTTTATACTTTTCCATTAACTCTATACTCCTTTTGTAAATCTCCGTAACCTCATCTAAACGGACACTTTGCGGAAACTTATCTTTAAAAGTAATGTAGTTGTCTACAGCGGTTTTGTAACGCTCGTAGCGTTTGCTGTCTACGCTCTCTTCGGCATATTCATAGGCCGATTTAATTATCAAATATACACATTCTTCGCGATATGCAGTTTCGGGGTAGTCATTCATCACATTTTTAAACGATTGAATGGCCGCTTTGTACTGCCTCATCCGGTAATATTGCTTTGCAATGGTAAACTCTTTTACCTCTAGCTTGTGGCGCAGCTTATCAATTAACGTGTTGCAGGTACCAATGCGGGCGCTGGTTGGGTAGCGGTCTATAAACAACTGCAGCTCCTGTATGGCGCGGTAGGTGTTGGTAGGGTCAAGGTTATAGTCGGGCGAGCTTAGGTAGGCGCAATAGGCTACCATATAAGCCGCCTCCTCGGCATGGCTGCTGTATGGGTAGTTTTTGTTAAACACCATAAAGTAAAAGCTGGCGCTTTCATAATCCTCCACATGAAAGTTTGAAAAAGCAAAAAGGAAGGCGCATTCCTCGCCGCGTTGGCCACCTTTGCCAATGGGGGCAAGCTCTTCAAAAAGGCCCATAGCCTTATCGTACTTTTTGTTTTTGTAATATTTAAGGGCGCAAAAATATTTTTTGTCGTAGTTGCCAACTCGCACAAGGTTGTTGTAACCTCCACATTTGCAGGTATCTACATCGGCACTAAACTGAACATCAGTAATGGCAAATTCGGCTGCTTCTTTATTAGTACCGCATGATACCAATGCAAAAACAGGGATAAGTAAAAGTAATAGCCAGCGTTGATTAAAAAACATCGTGCAAAGATATGAAAAATAGGTGAATTAAGCCCTAAAAACGTGCTTTTGCCCTGATTAGTATTGGGTTGCTAAATAAAAACACCGCCTTTTAATACAAAGGCGGTGTTAATTTGCTAATAGTTAGGCTTCTAAATGCATCATGCGCATACCATCCATTTCATTAAACCCCTTTTTTAGGTAAAAATCAAAAGGGAAGAGGTCTTTGCCTGTAAACAGAATAATGGTTTTAATACCTTGTTCACTCAAGGCTGCTTGCAAGGTTTCCATAAGCATTGAGCCAACTCCGCTGCGTTGCATGTTAGGGGCTACAAACATCTCTTTAAGGTAAAAATAATTGCCGGTAAAGTAGGGTTCAATATTGCCTACACAACAGCCAACGGTTATGCCATTGTTTAGCAGCCGCCAGCCCATAAACTTGGGCGAGTTGTAAAAACACACCAACTTATCAAGGGCTATTTCTTTTGTCCATTGGTCGTTCCAAGGTTCTGCATTGTATGCTGCTACTAACAGCTCCGCACAAACGTCAAGCATTTGTGCAGATTGTATCTTTTCAATCTGAATGTTATTCATTTTAGTGAAATAGTAATGAAGTGTGCCTGCGGCACTGCTTGCTTTGATTATCAAAAATCGGAACTTAAAAAAATACCACAGAGGGTATAAGCAGCATAGTCATAAGACAACACCTAAACTGTTACATTTTTCTGTTATCCAATACAAGAGTAACAAAAAACAACGGTGAACTGTAATTCAATTTCTTAACCCAAGTCAACGAGATTAAAAAAACGCAGGAATACTTTTGTGCCATCAAAATAAACAAAAATGAATGCAATAGAATATAAGGAATATGGATTACCTGAAGTTTTTGAGTTGAACCAGGTATTAAAGCCAAAACCAAAAAACAACGAAGTATTAGTAAAAGTGCATGCCAGTACTGTAACAGCTGCTGATATTATGATGCGAAAAGGACGGCCCTTAATAGGCAGATTATATCTTGGTATAAAAAGCCCCAAAAGAAGAATTTTAGGATTTGAATTTGCCGGGGAGGTTGTTGAAATAGGTAATAATGTGACGCGATTTAAACCGGGAGATAAAGTTTTTGGAGGTACAACAGCTTTGGGTTGCTATTCTGAATATACCTGTATAAGTGAGGATGATGTTATAACTACAATGCCGGAAGGTATTAGCTATGAAGAAGCGGCCCCAATTAGCGGAAGTGCGATAACCGTTTTTAACTTTCTAGTAGGATTAGCAAATATTAAAAAAGGCCAAAAAATATTAATTATTGGTGCTTCAGGTGGTTTAGGTACTTATGCAGTTCAAATTGCAAAGCACTTTGGAGCCCTGGTTACCGGTGTGTGCAGTACCGAAAATGTAGAATTAGTAAAGACCCTAGGGGCTGATGCTAGTATTGATTATAATAAAATAGATTTTACTAAAAACGGCGAAAAATATGATATAATTTTTGACACAGTGAACAAAAGTTCATTTTCAAAATGCAAGAATTCAATAGCGGAAAACGGTATTTATCTTCCTACAGTATTTGGATTTAAAGTACTGGCTCAAATGCTTAAGGGGTTAATTGCAGGTAATAAAAAAATAAAATCCTCATCTACAGGATTGCTTCCAATTAAAACTCGATTAAGCTATTTTGAGGAGATTAAGGAGCTTATGAAAACGGGGGAAATTAAGACCGTTATTGATAAACAATACCCACTAAGCAAAATGGCAGAGGCGCATTTATATGTTGAAAAAGGACACAAAAAGGGGAATGTCATTATTAATATCTAAGTAATTGATATTAATAATCTTTACTTATTTTCTATCGAAATTATTCTTTTTCTTATTCTACTTAATGATTCGGGTTTTACCCCAATATAACTTGCAATATAGTATTGAGGAACTCTTTGAAATATATCAGGTCTTGATTTTAATAGCTTAAGATAGCGCTGTTCTGCAGAGTCTGTAAGATAAGACGTTAATTGCTTTTTTTGTTCTAAAAAAACAGCTTCAACAATTGCTCTTGATATGGTCTCAAACCTTGGGAATACTTTGAACATTTTCTGAGCTAGTTCTTCATTTCCAACACTAACTACAGTATCTTCAACACAGACCAAATTATTTTCAGAAGGCGTTTGGTTGCTAAAATTATTCAAAGATATTATCCACTGTTCTTCTGTAAAAAAATTGGTTGTTTTATCTTCACCATCAATAACAACATACTCTCTAACACAGCCTTCTATTATAAAGTAGGTATCAATTGATATTTGACCTTCTTTCAACAAAAGCTCCCCTTTTTTAAAGGTTTTAATACACATACTTTCTGCAATAGCAATTGATTCTGCATCAGAGAGAGGAGATACTTTGGAAAAATAATTTACAAACTTGTTGTACATTTTTAATTCTGTTTCCCTTTTAATACCAAGCAAAAAGGTTCTAAGTTGAATATGCTGATGGCTTCTAATTGCACTTATCAATCTTCAAATATAAATGCATAGATATGAATTAATATCAATTGTTTAAACATAACTCGGCCGGGGAATAGTATTTGCCATAGCAGATGTTTAGGCTAGTGTCACCAACTATTATTAAATTATGGCAGGTAAAATCACCTAAAATAGCTGAATATTCAGGGCTAAAGCCCATGCAATTGCCTTGGTTTCCTACCCCACACTAAAGTGCGGGGTTAATACATTCATTCGGAAATAAAATTGTGTAAAAACTTTCCTCTCCTAGGATAGGGATAGGCAGTGAGGCCACTTAATCCTGATGTATACTATGCTTTGGGTAGGTAAGGGAATAATGCAGGCCGCGGCTTTCTTTACGCGCACCGGCCATTTTAATAATAAGGTAGGCCACGGTAATTAGGTTGCGCAATTCGCAAAGCTTAGCGGAAAGGGTTGTTTTGTCGTACAAACGCTCGTTTTCGTCAAATATAATTTCCAACCTATCGTGTGCCCTTTTTAGGCGGATGTTGGAGCGAACAATGCCAACATAATTATTCATGATAGATTGTAACTCGCGCTTGCTTTGTACAATCAAAATCATCTCCTCGGGCGCAGCAGTGCCGTGGGCATCCCAATCGGGTATCTCCGTTTTAATTACTGCCGTTTTAGCTGCCTCAACCGCAGTTAATGCTGCGCGATGGGAATACACAACAGCCTCGAGCAACGAGTTTGATGCCAAACGGTTGGCACCATGTAAGCCTGTGCATGAACATTCGCCGGCGGCATATAAATTTTGTATAGAGGTACGGGCATCCATATCTACCTTAACACCGCCGCAAACGTAGTGTGCAGCCGGTACTACAGGTATCATATCTTTTTTTATATCAATACCTTTTGATAGGCATTTTTCGTAAATGTTGGGGAAGTGGGTAATAAAATGGTCTAAATCAATATGGCGGCAATCAAGGTACATAAAGTCGTCGCCGGTAAGCTTCATTTCATTATCAATTGCGCGGGCTACAATATCGCGCGGAGCAAGTGAGCCACGCTCATCGTAGCGCTGCATAAACTCTTCGCCCTTGTGGTTTTTAAGCACCGCACCGGCACCGCGAACGGCTTCAGATATTAGAAACGAAGGAACATCGCCGGGGCTGTAAAGTGATGTTGGGTGAAACTGGATAAACTCCATACCCTCTACCCTACCCTTGGCGCGATAAGCCATAGCAATGCCATCGCCGGTGGCTATGGATGGGTTGGTAGTAGTGGCATATACCATGCCTGCACCACCGGTAGCCAGCAAGGTTGTTTTAGCTAAAACGGTAAGTATGTTACCTGTTTTTACATCCAGCACATAGCAACCAAAGCACTGTATATCGGGCGTTTGGCTGTTTACCTCAATACCCAAATGGTGCTGGGT
>JANOCJ010000011.1:0-2444 GCA_031412115.1 Flavobacteriales bacterium | reverse complement strand
GGTACAGTATTTCATATACCTCTACGTCATACTCCAGCTTAACTAAAAAAGACGGGATTTTTTTCTCTTTAAAAATTTGCTTTAGCTTTTCAACCGTGTGGGTTGCTACCAAGGTAGACGATGTTAAACGTACGCCATCATAGGCAAAAGCAGTAATACTGCCAAAACAAAGCAAAGCGGCAAGCAGTGCTTTAATGCGAATTTTTAAAATCATTAGGGAGAAGGGAGGTGTTAATTAACTGAAAATAAAGTTAAGCAAAAGGATTGGATAAAACTAATAAGCTGTCATGCTGAACTTGATTCAGCATCTAATAACAAAGGACTGTGGTTTCTACAGATCCCGAATCAAGTTCGGGATGACGCAACTATTTAAGGGCTGCGCCCCTACTTCATCTTCCTAACCTTCTTTTTAGCAATATTTAGCAGCATACGTTTTATAACAGGGCCTTTGCGGCCATACTTGCTGCCTTTTAAAAAGCTGTCGAAAAACATTTTGGTATGTATGGCCGAGAACATGGCGCATTTAAAGTGGTCTAATTTTTCATCTACCAACAAGGCGTTTGCATGTTTAGCCCCTAGTCTTTTCATATTACTTTCGGCCACCAGTGCATTTTTATAATACACCTGCTCATCGCCCATGCAATAGCACATTTGTACCGGTGCAACAGGTTTCCAGTTGGCAACACTGTTTTCTTGCAACCTTACTTTAAATGCAAAGTTGGTATCGTTTACATAGCGTTGTACTATGGTATCTTGTATTACATCTTTAGGTATAGCAGGCATTACCCTGTTTACATCGCCCATAGAGTTTAACCCGGTATAAAACCTGGGCAATACCGTATCATAAGGGCTTTTAAATACCTTGTTTATATCGGGGTATAAATTGTATACCCTGTTGTATGAGTAAAGCAAATAAGGCAAATAGCCCGGGTGGCTGTAGGGCACAAACATCACCTCGCTTTGCACACCGGCCATATCGTAAGCACCACTCATGGGAGAGGAGGCCAATACTTTAAACTCCGTATTGTATTTCTCTTCAATAAACTTATGCAGCGACATTGCCGCATGGCCACCTTGCGAGTAGCCGGTAAGAAAGTAATCATCGCGGGTGGTTACGCCCAATGTTTTGTTTAGTTCGCGCACGGCGCGCATCATGTCTATAGATGCTTGTGCTTCGCTTTCGGCATGTTGGTATATATGCAGCCCCTCACCTTTGCCAAGACCAATATAATCGGGCATAATAACACTGTACCCATTGGCGCAATAGCCGGTACATATAGCCTGTTCTCCACCTAAGACACCGGCTTCGCGGTATTTTTCTATTTGGGTACCGTGGTGGTATACAACTACCGGTATATTGCCTTTTGCGCCTTTAGGCACAAAGTACAAGCCCGATGCAGTTACCTTGGTTCCGTTTGGCAATTGAGTTTCGTACAATATTTCATATACATCAACATCATACTTTATTTTAATAATAAAGCTGGGAATGTGGTTTTCTTTAAACTTCTTTTTTAAAAATGCAGTGGTATGGGTAGTTACCAGGTTTGATGATTGTAAGCGAACACCATCATAAGCAAAAGCTACAACTGTGTTAAGCAAAAACAAAGCTGCAAGTAGCGCTTTGATTGATAATTTTGAAAGCATTTTTGGGATATATTAAGTCTAAACAAATATCTAAAAATGATTTGGATAAAAATAAAAAGCAGCCCATAAAAAGCTGCTTTTACATAAAAATAATATGGATAACAATGCTTTACTCCAGCGTAAGGTATTTCAAAAATTCATTTTTGGTGGCCTCTTCGGCAAACTTGCCGCTATAGTGGCTGGTTACGGTTTTGCTATTAATATCCTGCACCCCGCGAGATGATACACACATATGGGCAGCATCAACCACAATGGCTATATCGTCGGTTTTTAATACATCCATCAACTCATTGGCTATTTGTACCGTAAAACGCTCTTGCACCTGTGGGCGTTTGGCAAAGTATTGTACAATGCGGTTTATTTTAGATAAGCCAATTACATGCCCGTTTGATATATAAGCCACATGTACCTTGCCAAATATGGGCACAAAATGATGTTCGCAGTTAGAGAAGAAAGTGATGTCTTTCTCTACCAGCATTTGGTTGTAGCGGTATTTGTTTTCAAACAGCGCTATTTGCGGCTTGTTTTTTGGGTTTAACCCGCTAAACACCTCGTTTACGTACATTTTTGCAACACGGTAGGGTGTGCCTTTTAGACTATCGTCGGTTAAGTCTAGGCCCAAAATGTGCATAATGTCTTTAAAGTTAGCGGCAATAAGGTCAATTTTTGTTTCGTCGTCCATCTCAAAGGCATCGGCCCTTAGCGGAGTATCAATATTGGTAGAGATATGTTCATCGCCAATTAAGTCGTGCAACAGTTTATCATTCCCCGCCGTATTCAACAAAGTTTCGTTCTGTTTC
>JANOCJ010000010.1:0-16562 GCA_031412115.1 Flavobacteriales bacterium | reverse complement strand
GCCGGTACCTGAAATAGTTTTTAATGCTGATGGGGACGGTAAAAGGAAAGTTGTTCAGGTTCAAGCGCTACAGGCTTGTTTTTCAAGGCTTGAAGAGATGGACCCTGAAAATGGTAATATTGATGGCCTTTTATACTCATCGCAATGGTCTGAAAAAGCCACGCCTGATGGGGATAGTGTAAAGCGTGTACGTTTATTACCGCGCTTCAATACCATCAACTACGCTTTAGGTATTACCGGCAAAGCCCCCCATCCTGTAACCCTACAAAAAAAGGACGAAAAAGATACTTCATTAGCCTTATTGCTTCGCTTACCGGCGCCGGGTAAGGTGTACTACCCAAAACCGTTTTGGTGGGCGGTATTTGAAAGCGGCTGGTATGACTATAACCAGTCGTTAATTGATTACAAAAAGGCCTTGGTAAACAAGCAGCTTTCAATCAAATATCACATTGAATTTTCTGATGAATATTTTACGAGAATATTTGATGTTGAGAAAATAACAGACCCTAAAAAGCGTCAGGAACGTGTTGATAAGGAATATGATGATATTGCTAAAACGCTGCAAGGAAAAGACAATGCAGGCGGCACCTTGTATTCATATTTCAAATACAATAGTTCCGGCAATATGTTGAGCATGGTAAAAATTACCGTGCTTAACAACCCAAATAAAGACGGGGAATATATTGAGGAGATTGAAAATTCAATCAACCTTATCAATTATTTCATGCGGGTACACGGTTCGCTTATTTCTTCGTTAGGTAGTAACAAAACCATTAACGGTACCGAGGCAAGGGAATTGTTTAATATGAACCAAGCCCTTATGGCCCCCTTGCGCCGGTTGCTATTGCGTGTATTTTATGTGATAAAAGCACTAAACGGCTGGCCTGCTGATATGGAATTTATAATCCCCAATCAGGAGTTAACGCGCACCGATGAAAACACCGGTGCTAAAAAAACAACCTCACAAAAAGAAGTGGACTAATGGCACTAATAAAAACAACAGAGGAAATACAGGAATGCTTTAAGGTAGACGGTTCTACACGCATTGAAACTATTGCTCCTTATATCAAAACGGCGCAAGAAAAGTATATGCCAAAGTATTTGGGTGATACGCTTCTATCTGCTTTAGATGCTTGGTATGAGGCCTCACAATCTCCTACCAATGCCTACTACCTAAAGCTTTTGCCATACGTGCAAATGGCTATAGCCAATTTTGCGTATCACCTGGCTGCTGACGACCTTAATATACATTCGGGTGAAAACGGTTTTACCGTTCTAACTAACACCAACCATATTGCCGCCAGTGGTGAACGGTCGACAAAGTTTAAAGAAAACCGTTTGGCTTTGGGCTATGAGTCTATTGAATTAATGCTGATATTTTTGGAGAAAAATAAACAGCACTTTTCATCGTGGACCAGTTCACCCGCTTACACTATTTCGTACAAGTATCCTATCAATACTGCTGACCAGTTTAACAGCTGTATTGATATTTGCCAATCACGGTTAATGTTTACCAAGCTTTGGCCGTTTATGGATAAGGCTGTTACCCAACACATCACCGGCGCTATATCAAAAGCCCTTTACGATAAGGTTTTGGCGGAACTAAAAGCGGAAACTTTGGCAGGCGCATATTTGGAATTGCTTACCCCTTTGCGCCAGTGTTTAGCCTTTTTCGCCTGGGCATATAAAGCAGAATCAGAAAACGACACCGGCACCCGCGCCATGTATTACACATGGGGGCAAAATGCGCTAAATACATTGCTTTCCATTTTGGATAATACCCCCTCTGATTATCCTGAATATGCAAATTCAGCGCAATATGTAGCCGGGCGCACAAGCTACGCACAACACACCAACAATACTAATAGCGGCTATTTTACAGGTGGCACATTTTAATTATGGTAGAAATAACTATAGATGATGTACAGCTTCAGTTACCAAGTAACTGGAAAGAAGCAACGCCGGAACAGTTGCTTACGCTTTGCGCCTTACACCTGATGGTAAAAAGCCCGTTCGATTTACTTACCCAGTGGTTGCATTTCATTACCGGGCTAAAGCCCTTAAAAAGAGAGCCTGTTATTAGGCGGGATGATAATGAGGAAAGTGGTTTTACAAAATCCTATTGGTATAAACTGGGCAAAAAAGAGGTACTAATTAACGAAGCGGCCATTGCCGCGCTTGTACGCCAGTTGGATTGGGTTTTTGAAGTTACAGAGGTTGATGAAAACGATGAAAATACCCCGTTGGTTTTCAGGTTCAACCCCAAAGTGTATGACAACCCTATACCCGCTTACGATGGGTTAATAGGCCCCGCAGGCGGCTTGAACAACTGTATTTATGGAGAGTATGCAGATGCTGAAAATCATTTTTTCAAATTCACCGAAACGCGGAGCGCTGATGACCTTACCAACCTTATTGCCACCCTATGGCGCCCTAAAGTTGATGGGTTAACGGTTTCATCTGTTGATTATAAAGGGGATTTACGCATACCTTTTAACCCATTTTATACCGAACAGATTGCCAAACAAGTTGCCAAATGGCCCGAGCATATTAGGCAATGTGCATTACTGTTCTATTTAGGGTGCCGCTATAACTTATCGCAAGAGTTTGATTTGGTTTTTGAGGCTGGTGAAAAGGATGAAGAGGGCGAACAGGGCACCGGCGAAACTGGCGAAACTATGGACATCGTCCGCTTTCACCTGGCCATTACCCACCTGCTGGCAAACAAATCAGTAAACGAGCGCGAAACCGTCCGCGCCCAATATTTGTATGATGTGTTGGACACCCTGCAAAAAATGAGAGAAGAGGCGGCATTAATGCAACAACAAAACCCTGCAAATGGCACTACAGAATTTTAGTTTTATAGACTACTTTAAAGAAGTAGCCGAAAAGCACCCTGATTTGTTGCATACCACAAAAAAGCCGTCGTTTTTTCGGGTGTCAGGCATTACCGCTATAGATGAGTTTCTAAACGGTTCAACGTATGCAAAAGATATTGTTTTGTGCGCCGAAAGTTCAGACGATGCAAACTATACGCTTGATGATGGCGACTATTTGTGTGAAAAGCCGGTATATGCTTTTTACATATTGAAAAAAGTTAAGACAGGTGATGAAGATAGCCGCCAACAGGCCAAAAAAGCCGCCTTGCGTATTGCTGAAGATATACTTTCAAGAATAGATTATCATTACCACGAGGATATGGAGGGGCTAAAAGACTTTGATTGGAATAGTATAATGCGTTATGGTATTGGTCCATTGGGGCAAAACTACTATGGCATACGCTTTAGTTTCAGTTTAGAAGAGCCTACCAATTTGCCTGATTACGACCCTGATTTTTGGAATGAATAATGGCTGACGAGAAGTTTGAAATAATGGTAAAGTGGGCGGAAACTGTCATCCGCATTTGGGAAGAGCGTATCCAGCGGCTGGGTATTATAGGTTCATCCCCGCCCCAGCTGTTAAATTCTTTTCAGCACACCGTAAACACCCATGCAGGCGGCAATACCGCCTTAATCATATTCACGTTTAATTGGTACGGCCGTATGCTTGATATGGGCGTTGGCAGGGGTACACCATTGTCAGAGTCCGGTACGGCCGAATCTAAGTTTAAAGTTAAGCCGTGGTATTCAAAAACATTTGTTGTAGAAGTACGCAAGCTGGCCGAATTTTTAGCCTCTGCATACGCCATTAAGGGCGCTGTGATAATCGCTGATGAGATTGGTAGGGATTATAGCGGTGTGTAGCCTGTTCGTCCTTTAGCGCGCGCGTAATACATTCCACTTTTACGCCATAACCCCCAATTATGGCACGCACCGAACAAGGCGAAGCTAAAGTCACCGTTAGTGGTAGTCAGGCTGAAAAGCAACTGGAAACCCTTAGGGATAAGGCGCGCAAACTTAAAGACGAGATGATAGCCTTGCAAAAGGCTAACGATAAAGCCGGCTATGACAAGTTAGCGCGTGAACTACGCGAAACCAGTAAAGACATTAAAAAGTATGAGTTGGCGCTTAAGGATGTTGACAACCTTATGCGTAGGCTATCCGGCGCATCTACCAAAGAGTTGGAGTTAGCGCAAAAACGCCTAACCCGCGAAATCAAAAACAGCCGCCGCGAAACGGAAGAAGAGCAAAAAGCCCTAAAGCTAAAACAAGAGCAACTAAAGCTTATCAACGCGGAAATTACTAAACATCGTTTGGAGATGATGGCCGCTGACCAAACCCAAAAGGGTTTCTTTGGCAGGCTTACCGATGGGTTTAATAAATACTTTGCAATTATTACCGCTGCATCAGCTGCATTGATGGGCTTTATTTTCAGCCTGCGAAAAATGCAAGACTCTTCAATGGAGTTTGAAGATAACCTGGCTAACCTTTCAGCCCTTACCGGATTGAAAGGCCGTCAACTGGATTATCTAGGGCAACAAGCTTCAAAGCTTGCGACAACAACAACCGAGTCAGGTGTAAATATTACCAAGGCCTCTTCAGATATTTTAACCGCTTATACTGTAATGGGTAGTAAGCGTCCGGAGTTGCTTAAAAATGCTGATGCCCTAAATAAAACAACAGAGGCGGCATTAATTTTAGCAGAAGCCGGTAAAAATGAGTTGGAACCGTCAGCAGTTGCATTGGCCACTTCAATGAACCAGTTTGAAATTGGTGCCGATGGTGCCAACAGGGTAATAAATTCGCTGGCAGCTGGTAGCCAAATAGGCGCCGGGGAGATTGATTTTTTAACGGAGGGGTTTGTAAAGTCAGGTGTAGAAATGCACCGCGCCAATATTGAATTGGAGCAGGGTGTAGGCTTACTTGAAGTGTTAGCCGAAACGGGTATGCCGGCCGAAAAGGCGGGTACCAGCTTGCGTAACTTTTTCCTGATATTGGAGAGTGGCCCAAAAGAAACGCGCCCATCTGTTGTAGGTTTAACCGGCGCTTTAGATGCGCTGGCTAAAAAACAAATGGATACGGCCGCAATGGCTGATTTGTTTGGCAGGGAAAACGTAACAGCCGCCGCCGTTCTTATCGACCAACGTAAAAAAGTAGAAGAATATACAAAGGCTGTTACCGGCACCAATGTAGCCACGGAACAGGCTATAATTAACACATCTACACAATCAGCAAAGCTAAAACAAGCCCGTAACGAGTTTGAAGAAACTACCCGCGTGCTGGGTGATAAGCTGGCGCCCATATTGGCCGAAACAACCGGATGGGGTACCAAGTTTTTTAAACTGCTGGTGGCTATGCCGCAATTTTTGCGCGAAAACCGCACCGAGGTTATAGCATTAGCGGGCACATTGCTTGCGCTAAATGGCGCTAAAGTCCGTGTGTTGGCTACAACTATTGCGGACTACACTTGGGGGCAAAAAAGCATAGCCCTAAGGGTAAAAGACCAGGTTGTTTTAACAGCATTAATTATAAAAGAACAGGCTTTAGCGGCCGCACAAACTAAAACTACAGTGGCCGGTAAATTGGCGGCGGCTGCAACGGGTGGTTTACGCGCTGCTTATACTGCTTTACTAGGTCCCGTGGGTGCCGCTATTTTAGGATTTACCGCATTAGTAGCCGCTATTAGTTGGTATTCTAAAAACAGCGCAAGCGCCATCAGGGAACAGGAGGCTATCACCGATGCCATGGCATACGGTAAAGAGGCAAACGATGTATTGGCAAAATCCTACGATGCCCTTAGCAAACAAGTTCAGAATTACAACGCCCTAAGCGAAGAGGAACGCAAAGGCTTGCGGGACAAAATAGACCTTACATTAAAGCAGGCTAAAGCCAACTTGGTGGAACTAAAATCCCGCCGGGCCGATGTGGAAAATAAAGCCACTGAAAATACATCAAGTGTATCAGCGGGTGGGTATTTGTCAACCACTTGGAGCATGGTATCAGCGGCTTTTACAGGCGGCGACCCTTATCAAGCCGGTGCCAAAACACACGTAGAAGATTACGTTGAGCGTGTAGATGCTAACGTTAAAGCAGCAACCGAGGGTATTGATGAGAATATTGCCAAAATAGATGATGAAATAGTGGCTTTAGAAAGCTTGAGCACGGAGATAAACGACCGTGCCAACGCCGAGGCTAAAGCAGATGCTATAATGGGCAAAACCCTTAGCAATCTTGAGGAAAAACAACGCCTATACGCTATTGCTTTAAAAGACACCGTAAAGGGTTCGGCTGACTTTATCCGCATATCTGAAAAGCTGGCTAAAGTCAATAAACAAATTGGCACCGGTGAAGCCGGGCTAGACCAAAAGGAGGTTGATAAGCAAAACAAGCTTATTGAAGAGATGGAGCAAAAGGCTATTGATAGCCTTGAACGTTTGAACCGCGAAGCTTTGGGGCTAAAAGCTAAAGCTATTGCGGAGATAGAGGCCAAATACAAGCATGATATTGAACTGGCCGAAAAATATGAGAAAGAAGGCGGCAAGCTTGGCGCACGCTGGGGCGCCGTTAAACTTAACCTTATTAAGGTTCGGGATAAGGAAATTGAGAAGGTTACGCTTGACCATCAAAAGAGGCTAAATGATAGCCTTATTGCCGCCCAGCGCGATGCTGGAATGTCACTAAAAGAGCAGTATGCACTTGATGTAACAGCCTTAAACGAGAAGCTTACCAAAGAAGAAATAGGCATAAAGGAATACTACATCCGCCTTAAGCTTCTTAGAAAAAAATACAGGGATGAAGAGCAGGCCGAAAAGGATGCAAAAGAGGCTAAACATACTGATATGCTTAGCAAGTATGGCATTGCACCCGAAGAAACAGAAGAAACGGAACAGGCGCAATTAAGCAAAGACATTCTCAAAAACCCGCAGGTTCTTACTGAAGAGGAAATTCAAAAAGCGCGTACGGCCATACATGAAAAGTATGCTAAAAAACGTGCCGCCAAAGAGAAGGAAACTCAGGATGAAATGCTGGCGGACATGAAGCAAAACGCTGAAATCGCTAGTGAAATTGTCGCAGGCTTTTCAAGCTTTTTCCAAACCACAAAGGAAACCGAGTTACAAGCCGCCGGTGATAATGAGGAAAAGAAAAAGGAAATAAATAAAAAATATGCCGGTATAGAAATGCAAATGAAGATTGGCCAAGCCATGGTAAGTATGTTTGCCGGTATAGTTGACGTTTGGGCAAAATATGGCACCATGCCAGCGGTGGCAGCTGTGCTATCCGGTTTGTTATTTGCCAACGCTATGGCGCAAGTAAACCTTGCAGACCAAGAGGCACAAAGGGTGCAAGGTTATGCAGGCGGTTTGTACCAGGTGCAAGACCAGAACGGCGCTTACTATAATGCAAGGGGCGGCGGTCAGGCCAGCACGCAAATGGTTAGTACACCATCCGTGTTTTTAGCAGGGGAGAAAAAACCCGAAATGATTATTGACGGTGATACTATGTCCCGTATTCGCATGAACCAGCCGGGCATTATAGATGCCATAATGATGCACAAAAATGGCACCGCCCCGCGCGGCTCATCTAAGCAGGTTAGCCAACAACCGCAAGCATCGACTCAGCCGGTGGTATTCACTGACCCTAAATTATCAAGGTTGATGGACCGTATTGAAAAGCTGTTGAAAGATGGGATTAAAACCAAATTTATTTACAAAGATTTTAAGGAGTTCAAAGGCAAAATAGACGAGGCAGAAGATGCTTTTGGTATGAAGTCTTAATGTCCTTTATCCTGCATTAACAAATAATAAAATTTGCTACTGTGAAGAATGTAGAACATATGCAACACCCATTACTTGCCACATTGTGGAATAATTCAGAAAGAATAGTGCTTTTTATAGTAGGCTTTATAAACGGTGCCGTTGTAAATGTTGTAGTGGGGTTATTTTTAGCTTTTGGCTACGCTTTTATTGGAACAGTTGCCAAAAAATTAGGTGAAGAATGTTGGCTTGTAATAAAGGATTGGTGGAAAGAAAGGAAAGAAAAACGAGCAAAAAAACGTAACTCAAAAAAAACACATAAATGAAAAAGTTTGTAAAATGGCTGCTATTATGGCCTGAGTGGTTTTCACTTCCATTGGCAGGTTTTCTATGGTGGCTATCACCTATTGTATTGCGCCAAATTGACCCTACAGCCGCCACGTTTGATAGTGGTGTGCTGCAACTGATTTTATTAGCCGCTATTGCGGTGTTAGCTTTTAACGGGCTTGTGTGGATAGGAATATGGCTCAATTTTTTTGGCATATTCAGATTTTACGCTGATGAATTTAAATCCACTTTTAAAACGTTGCAACCATGGCAAAAAATAAAAATTATGTTGGCGCTATACTTGGGCTTATTATTTGCCTTTGTTTTAGCACTACACGCACTTTAGCTGACGATATAGAGTGCGTAAAACGCACCTACACCGGTGAACTTGGCGTTGTTGAGGCTACTGGCCATAATGACGGCCCCCGTGTTGAAGAATATTTACACTCTGTTGGCCGGTATAAAGGAGATGCTTGGTGCGCTGCATTTGTACATTGGGTTTTGCAAAAATGTGGTGTGTCTAATATTCCATATTCAGGCTATTCTCCATCATGGTTCCCATCAAAATATGTAGTGTATAAACGCGGCCGCGCAAACAATAAAACGCCACAAACGGCCGATGTTTTCGGGCTTTATTTTCAAAACATGGGTAGGGTTGCCCATGTTGGATTTATTGATAGTTGGCCAACGGATAGCAAGTATGCCATTACCGTTGAAGGAAATACGAGTGATGCTAATACCGGCAACGCAACGCGTGAAGGTGGTAAAACTTGCCTAAAACGCCGGTTAAAAAGTCAGATATACATTGTAAGCAGATGGGTACGATGAAAAGAAACACCGCCGCATTCCTATTGTTAGTTGCTATAGCGTTAATAATGTATTTTCTATCAGGGTGCAAAACCAAAAATAAAACCGTGGCCCGCATTGAGGAAAAAGTAAATATTGATTATGCGCGCCGTCGTTTTACGCTAACCATTATTGATACAACCGGCCATATTAACGCTGACAGTGCACACGTGGCCACTCCTTTTGAAATGCTGAAAAGTGGCAAACCGGTAATAGCCGAAACCAACGGCGCTAAGGTTATTTTGCAATATGATACTTTAACCGGCAACGTAACGGCTACAGGAATTAGCAAAGCCCGTGATGTGCCTATAAAGGGTTTTCAATACAAGTTTGATGGCACAAACTTTCACTTGGACGGCAAAAAGAAAACCTTCAACAAAGGCGTTAAAACGCATACTGATGTCGGCCGCTCATATTGGGCGTGGATATTGTTTGCAGCAACTGTAATAGCCATTATATACGTCATACGCAAATGGTTTTGGCCATTCAAATAAGCTTTATCATCTCATAGGTACAACAACTGAGTAAGCCTCGTTAGCAATAGCGGGGCTTTTTTTATATTTGGGAATGCGTTACAAAAAATCATACAGCAATAACTTTGCATCCCGCATTAAAGGGCAATTGATAATAGGCCTTATTATTGTTGCTGTTATAGGCATTATTGAACTGGTAAAGTGGGTTATCACACTTTTTTAGTTGTCCTTTAGCACCCATTCACGTTAAGCCATTTTTGCCACATGGCAATCAGCTGGCTTTTTAAAATACCGCCCTATATGCTTGCAGGCAATATAATGCCCGTTAGGCTTAGGTCAAACAATGTGTTTAGCAGCGCCGGTTCAAAGGCTGCGTTTAGCTTAATATACAACCATGTATCAACGCCCAGCCTTGTGCCGGGCAACACGGTATTTTTCGAAACCGATATATTTAGCATTACCCTTACGTGTGCTGCCATTCCTGATAATAGCGGCACACAGTTTCGCCCCAAAGCGGTTGGGCAAACCCCTGAGCAGTATATGAACCAGCTTTACGCTGATTTGTCCCAAAACTACCTGCTAACTACGCATTATGTAATGTCAAAATATTACTTCACCTGGCTGGGCTTATACTCGGTGATTTTTACCGCACGCGAAAACGGTGAAATGTATAATCTAAATAACTACGCTGTTACGTCCGGCCGTTTTGGTGTAGGCACACAAGCGGGTACTGATAAAACCCGCCGCCCCAATTTTAAAATCAACCTGCAGGTGTGGAAAAAAGACACCGTAAACGGTGATAAAATGATTGGTGAAGATGCGCTTTCTCCTGATATTAATGGTGATTGCTATTTTGATATTGCGGAGTATTGCCGCCCGCTCTTAAAATCCTCTTTCAAATACCCTGAAGACACGCTAAACGCTAACGTGTATGTTAGGCCTGATATGAGTTTCCCTTATTACATTCGGTACAATGAACAATACGGGGCGCCGCCAACAGATTACAGCATAGCGGATAGCAACCCCGCTTCACCCCTGTATGTATTAGGGGGCAATATTGACGACCATGAATTAAGGGAAAAGTATATTAGAAATACCCATTCTCAACCCATTTGGAATGTTTTCAGGCCTCAATTTAATCAAGGTTTATTATGGCTTACAAACCAGCCTAATAAAAAGCAGGTAAGGCGTTGGAGTATTGAAAAATTATATTTTCTCTGCCAGCCTAATGTAGCAGCCGCGCAGGTGCGTGTTAAGGTTACAAAAAACGATAGTACCACCAGCGAATACACGTTGGCAACCATTAGCCAGCCGCATAGTAAAGTATATGAATTTGGCGTTGGGTACAAAGCTTTGCGCTTTGACACCATTTTTGGGCCGGGCATTGTTAAAAGCTGGGAAGTATATGTGAGGCGTTCTGATACGTTGGCGGCACTTACCACGCGCCGGGTATATAGTTTAAAGCAAACGCCGGAACTGCACGAACGCCAGCTAATGTTTTTAAACCGATTAGGAGGTTATGATACCGTTATATTAACCGGTGACCAATCAGCTGCAAATGAATATCAACGCTCGTCAGGTAAGTTAATAGACAACCACCCTAACCCTTTTATCCGTAATGTAACAGAGGTGTTGGCACCTGAAAAGCAATATAAAGTAACCGCCAATACAGGGCATTTAAGCAAGGCCCAGCATAAGCATATACGCGAACTTTTTGATAGTAAGGAAATTTATGAGATTATAGATAACAAGCTTTTCCCCTGCGAAATAGTAAGCGATTCTATTCCATCAAACGCCGACCGTGTGGGTGCCCGCAATGTTTCATTTGAATATACACGTAGTGAAGGGGACCAAACAAAAGGCGGTGTTGGTGATATGTCGATTGATTTTAACTTCTTAATACAATAACAATGGCAGTAGTAGAAAAAGCAGTTTTAGCCTCTTACTTTGAAACTGGCAGCTTTCCAAATAGCAGCCAGTTTGATGACCTTTTAGATACGGTCGAATACTGGGCCAATAAATCGCAATCCATTTATTCAACCTATAACGCTACAACGGGTTTAGATGCTGAAGAAGAGGAAATACCCGAAGCCGGTGCCGCCTACATTGGGAGGCGTTATTTGGTAACGGTAAAAGGTACGCAAGACTTAGGCGAAGGCTCCACCGTTTGGGAAGAGGGTGATATTATAGCCTGTATGCAAACAGGAGATAGTTATAAATGGTTAAGAACAGGCTCAGGCACTACCATTTTGGCAGGTGAAGCCGGCACCGATGATGAAACGGATTTTACCATAAAAACCAACGGAAACGAGAGGCTACGTGTGTTTGCGAATGGTAACGTTGCTGTTGGTACTTCTATTGCTCAAAGCGAGTTGATGAATATTGCCGGTACATTTTCAAGCCAGGTGCCGGGTGATGAGTGGGATATATTACTAACCACAAACAGCGATACTCCTTTTGGAAGCCCCGGCTTTTTTATGTACAACGAAGCTGAATTAACATCAGCAGGGTTGACCCTAGATTTAACAGGCCATGTTACTGTTGGTCACGCCAGCTATTCAGACCCTGACGTTCCGGTGCATATGTTAATGGTTGGAGATAATGAAGCTTCGCTGGTTAGGTATAATGAAGGGGATTACATAAGGGGTATAAAGGTGATATCGTCCGCTATTCAAATAAAAAACGATAGCCCTTACCACACTACGTGGATTGATGAAGACGAGGAGGGTATAGCTAACCTTTTAAATAGTGGAAAACTGGGCTTAGGCGGCGTTATGGACCCTATATACACGCTTGATGCCGATGGTGATATTAACGCCCGTGGCAATTTTAGAGAGGATGGTACAATAGGCTATTTGTCATCTGAATGGGGAATGTCAGCCGCAAATACCGAGTTAGACCCTGCAAATTTTACCGTGCGTACCCTAACTATAAACGGACAAACAATAAGCGTTTTAGCGATTGATTAACCGCCGAAAGGCATAAATAAATATCAAATGGAAAATTCAGTTTTAGAATTAATTCAATCTTTTTTTGCTGATGGAGCAACGAAATTTCAGCTAAAAGCTGCTGACTTTGTCGTAGAAGAGCAACCCAGCAGCTTAGTAATTATCAACGGTAAATTGACAGTGCCGGCCGGGAAATTTATACCCGAGGGCGAATACCATGTTTCATGGCGCCCAAATGGCAGGGTAGTAGCTTTTAACGGGCCTGTTGAAGTAAGTAAAGAGGTGCGCTCACTGGTTATAGAGGCATTTCAAATATACCCTAAATGGTAATTTGATTATGATAACACTTGTTGCTGGTGATGTAGTATTAGACTTGCCAAAAGATATGGCGTTAGCCTTAGAGCTTCGCTTTAATATTTTTAATCTGGGCGACCCTTTGGGTAGCTTCGTGCCTAATATTACAATACCGGCAACACCCAAAAACCAAGCGGCACTTGGTTTTCCCCATAGGCTTGCCAAGCGTGATTTAAAAGCGTTGGAAATCGACGGGTATTTCAATTTAGGGGCTAATGACCAAATGCCGGCGCTTATTAAAGTTAGGAAAGCTACTACTCAGGGTATTGAATTAATGATAGGCGTTGGCAATGGTATTTTCTTCAATAAATTTAAAAATAAAAACCTGCGAGAGTTTGAATATGGCGGCAAGCTTAATCTATTCGGGGTTGAGGCTGGATTTACTGATTTTAACCCTTTTACACCTGAAGTTTCACCTTTCGCTTTGTTCCCTGTTTTTAACCCCGGATTTGTTACCGAAGAAGTGGCGTTGGCAACGCCCTTAGTAAATAATATCCGCTGGCAAAATATGTTTACCTATACTGACACCGATGATCCGATGGGCGGTGCCGCATGGGTTATGACACCGTTTTATTATTTGCATTGGATGGTAAACAAGCTAATGGAAGATTGTGGTTACAAAGTGAATTTTAATTGCCTTTGGCAGGATTTGGAAATGCGTAACTGGTGCATATTTAACGTTACAGATTGTACTTATCTTAATACTGATATTAGCACCCTGACCCGATGGAGTTACCCCAATTTGCATATGCCAAATATGACCGTGGGTAAATTCTTAATAGCAATACAGCGTAGGTATAACATTCGCTTTGTTTTTTCGCTTCTCAAAAAAGAACTTTCTATTTACAAGTTTGATGAGATGTACCTATCAAATAGCTACGAGGAAATTAAAGCTTATACCGAGCCGGAAATAAACTATGAGGATGTGCCAACCGGCTATGTTTTAACCGAAGAGGCGCCACAAAATGATGGACACTATTCGGAAGCTGATATTGATAAATTTTTAGACGACAAGGATTACAGCTACACGATTGTAGACAATTATAGCGATTTACCAGCGGCAACACTGGCAAACAAAGGAGATGTTTATTATGTAACGAACCTTGGCATATACTTTCAATGCCGTAACGTAATTGATAATTTCCATTCTTGGCAGGTAGCCTACTTTTTTAAAGCAGAATATAAAATTGGTGATGGAGCGGACGATATCGACACCGAATGTACAACCTTGCCAATGGGCCGGCCTTTTTGGAAAAACCATAGTTTTTACCCTTTAAGCGATTATGTATATTGTCCGGTAGCCAATATTGTCGGAGGCTTCACAAACCCCGGAATATTAGGCAAACTAACACCTACAGCAGATTTCAGCTTGCGTATTTTAAGCTTTAGGGGCGAAAACACATCAGGCCGCGGTACCAATATGCGGTTTGGAAGTAGTGATATTTGTAAGACTTTAGAAACTGGGGCGCTGGTACCGGGTGCAAAATATTCGCACAACTGGAAAAACACGCATATTGTGGGCGGGAATGTTGTAGAAAGCGGCATATACGATATGTTTTATAAAAACTTTTTCGACCTGAAATTTAAGGCCACATCTGTAAGGTTTCAATCTCCTATGGAATTGGAAAAGCTTTTGCATTTAAGCTATGCAAAGCCTTGGAGAATTGGGCAAACTATTGTTATCCCTAATAATGTAAGTGCAAACATTACGCACAAAGGCGCAAGGGATATAGAAATAAACGGCTTTGTTATTTAGATTCTAATAGCCAAACAATGCGGTTGTTTTCCACTATCGTTTGAAAATTTAGGCTAATCAACGCATCGTTCACATCGTTTATTTGTTCAGGGAAAACTTCAATGTGTTCAGATAGCATTTTAAGTATTTCAGCTGTTGTAAGCTTCATACTGGCTCCGTCATCACCGGGCGTAAAGTAAATGCTGATAGCCTCGTTTATTGTCATAAAAAAACCGCTTGTGGAGTCAGAACATAGCAAAGCTAGAACTGGGACTTTCACCCATGCTCAAGCGGTTAGGCTTTTTGCCTTGCATTGTTCTGACGCTTCAAAAGTAGTAATTTAGCTGAAATTTAAAGCAATGAAAAAGTTAGTTTTAGCCCTATCAGTAATATTATCAGCCTGTTTTGGTAGTTCAGACAAGGTTAGCCCAGGCGAAAAGCTTCGCAAGGGAGCATATAGCAAGAACCCAAAACGCTTTACCTTAAAGGAAATAGCCAAAAACAACGCTTTGGTAGCAAAGCATATTGATATCAGGTTAAACAGTATTAAATGGGCGTTCCATAAAGATTATGGCCGTCAAATGCCTTGGTTTGTATGGCAGGTGCAAAATAATACCGGAGAGGAAATAAAAGATATACAGGCGCTCGTAATTGAGCATTTTAAAATGACGGCCAAAGACACTTCAGTTTTCTTTGGCGCGCTAGGCACCTACAATTTATTTTTAGACAAGAGTACAATTAAGCCAGGTGAAACATATTTAATTAAAAGCTGGCCGGACAATACTAATGCCCGTCAAATTGATGATGCTACAACACTTGCTTTTTACTTTGATAACGTTAGTTATACCACTTTAAATGGCGAGAAAAAGCAAGTGCCGCTTGCTATTCATTACGTTGATACAACCGGTATGCAACGCATAAATTAAAGTTCAACAAACTTATCTTTCAAATCCCGTTCATCTATTAAGGCTAAAGATTTCAAATAAGCCTCAAGGCTATAATCATATTTGTAGCCTAGCTGTTGTTTTAATGCGGCCCTACTCATACCCGCCCTGTAATTATTAACTACTGACGTGTGTTTCCAGCTGTATAGTGTGTATTCGGGGCCATACTTTCGGGCTCCATCCTTATTTTTAAACTTCTTTAATACCCGTTGTGTAAACTTATCCGCAACCTTGTTGGGTGACATTGGTGTTTTTCCCGGCCGCAATCCTGTTGAAAATATATAGTGGTTTGGGTTTGCTACATCCAAATGTAGCGTATCAAGTATTTTTTGCAGCGCCGGGGTAATGGTTATGTTACGTTCCAATACCGACTTTGATATTTCTTCAGGTAGAAAAATCTTATCTGGCGCTTTTAAACCAATCCATTTTACCAGCGTATTGCAAATTTCATTTGGCCTGGCCATTGTATAGTACATATATTGGCAAAACACCAGCATTTCAGGATAATTTTCTGCCATGTATTTAGTAAGTTCCTTTTGTTGCAGCTTATTAAAAGCAACGTTCCTACCCATGCCAACGGGTAACCTATCAACCTTTTTAAATGGGTTTTCTTTAACTATATCTAACGATATCAAATACTCAAAAAGGGTTTGATTATGTGATAGGTAATTGTTTATTGTGCGGTTAGAATACCCATTATCCGAAAGGAATTTTTTAAACTGGTCGCAAAGCAATTTATTTAGCCCGGCGGGCTGCATTTTTTCAAGCCCTTTTGATTTTATCCACTTTATAAAATCGTTGCCGTATAGCTTATAATTTGTGTAGGTTTTTTTACGAAGCGAACTTTTAGAGTCCAGCGCCAACCGTAAACCGGCAATGAGGTTAGTGTTCGTTTTATAGGCAAATGTGTCCAGCACATCAACGCCATTTTTTGGGTTCAAATGGTTGCCGTCCGCTAAAAACTTGTTTAAATCAACACAAGCTTTTGTTAGCAGTTTAATTTGCTTTTCACGGTCGGTAACGTCAGTATATTTATAATACCTTTTGCGGATTGCTTTTTCCTTTAAAGCATCGTATACATAGCATTCTATGTATATACGGCTATCCTTACTGCCATCAGGCGGTATCATAACCTTTGCAGGTTTATACGGTAATCCTGTTTTAGATTCGGAATACATAAGGCCAAAATCAGAGGGTAAAAAAATTGTCCCTGCTACTGTCCCCTTCCCTTTAGGGACACTCCCTAAAAGGGCGAAAGCCCCGACTTTGCGGGGCTTTCGGGTGTACCCGGAGCCGGAGTCG
>JANOCJ010000009.1:0-2874 GCA_031412115.1 Flavobacteriales bacterium | reverse complement strand
AGTGGCGCTTCCTGATATTTTTGTTGCTACAACGGTATACGTACCTGCAGCAGTTTGTACTCCAAATGATATTGGGCTGCCGGGGGTTCCGGTGGTTATAGGCGAACCTACATTTGACCCATTTAATTTTAGCTGATAGCTAACGCCTGACTCAAAATTGGCTACACCTAGGGTAGATGAGTTACAGCTGTTAGTGCCTGTTACTGCATATACAGTAGGCCCGCAAGCAAGGTTAAAGGTTACAGTAACCGGTTTTATATCAACACAGCTGCCTACGTTGGCTACTTTCTTAATCCAATACGTGCCGCCCACTGAAATAGTAGCAGGGTTTGGTAGTGGGTTTGTACCATCAATAGCATCTTGCTCGGTTGGGTAATAGCTTACTACGCCGGGTACGCTATTCAAATCGTTAGCAACACCACTAGCTGTAATATCAACTGTAAGCGGTGCGCATACCAACGCAGGGTTTGTTATTACTAGTTTAGGTGCATTGTGTATGGTTATAGCAACCGATGACACATCAGCACATGAGCCGGGTACGGTAATTTTCTTAATATAATAAGTGCCGCTGGCAATAATAGCTGAACCGTCTATGGCATTAGCGCTATTATTGGCATCTGTTAAAGTACCGTAAAATGTAACGTTGCCGGTTGTACTGTTACCATCGGTAAAGGTGGTACCTAAATCAATAGCGCCGGGTTCGCAAATAGCGGCAGGGGTTGTAATAATATCGGGTAAACTATATACGGTAATGGCTAGAGGGTCTGACTGCCTAAAACAAGCACCTGAACTACCTACACGTATGTGGTACGAGCCTGTTTGGTTTACCGTATAGTTATTGGCCGTTTGGCCGGTTTCTATTAGGTTAGATTCAAACCACTGGTAGCTGGTAGCTATGGTAGTGGTACTTAGGCTTACCGTACCTCCGTTACAAAATTCGGTAGCGCTGCCGGCTGTTACAACCGGTGTAACCAATGCAGGGGTAAACAAGTAGCTGGTGTTGCCGGTAAAATAGCGCGCAGCCGAGAATACAAACTGGTCTAAAAAGGTAGTGCCTGTAGTAGCTGCGCTAGGCAACTGGCCCGATGTTAATTTACGCACATTAAAGTCGGCAGCATTTTCGCCACGCAAACCAACCTGGGCCGTACTTCCGGCATCAATACAATAGCTGTCTTGGTTAGCATATACAAACCTTACGTTGCCTGAGTTTTCAGACAAAACAATTTGAAAATCTAACCTATGGTCATCGTAGGCAAACACCCAGCAATTTGGGCTATTGTTATAGGTATCGGCACTTTGAAAATTCTCCCATTGTACAGTAAATGTCCTGTTGGGCGCATTGCCGCTGGTTAGTATTTTTATACTTGATGAACCCAGCGTATTTTGATGGGCTGCCAAATCGGTACCATAAGCTGCAACAACACCATCTATTGTACCAGTACCGCCTAAGTTTGGCGACACGTTTCCAATAGGGTTGTAGGTAGTGCCCAATGGTTCGCCCGAGCCAAACCATATATAGCCATTGGCACTAATGCCTACCGAGTTATAAATAGTTCCATTATAATCAAAGTTAAAACCTATGGGCTGGTTGGTGTAGTTTTGGTCATCAATACTCGAACCTGATGCAACTGTAGTTCCGCCTGACACGGCTGAATAAGCTTGCGTTGTATTAGTAGCGGTATAACCACAACCTACCTGTGCTACACCTGGGTTTTCTAAAATATTAACGGTATAGTCTTCAATCTCGCCCAAACCATACACATTGCACTGGTAGCCGTTTACAACATTGGTATTGTAAGCACACCTAATGCGCATGCGGCGTTGGCCGGTTTGTAAAATATTGGGCAGAGTAAAGTTACCTACCAGTGTGCCTCCATTCCATGTGGCAGCATTGGTAAGGTATAAATACAACTCGCTATCTTCAAAAGAACCATTGCCGTTTTGGTCAATATACATAGCCATACTGTATGGCCTGCTTGCTGCATCGGGGTTGGTTACGGTAAATAAATTACTTTGGCCTTTGTATAAAGTGTAGGGTGTATTGCCTGTAAAATCAGAGTATCCGGCGGTGCCGCAAGTGGTGGGGTTGTTTACCCCGTTTAGCCCTACGTTGGTAAAACCATCAAGGCCACCGCTGCCATCATTACAGCCGGTAGTGTATAGCCCCGATGTGCAAAACGGCGCAGGGGCTGCTATTACCAAATTGCCCGCCGGCGATGAAGGGTTGGGTGTGCGGCTAATATTGTCAACTACAACATCAGTTATTTGTGCATCAACCAAATTGGCATTGGTAGCGCCCGGCGCTATTGAAAATACCAGCCAAAAATTATTTTCGCCACTTAGTAGCTGGGTATTGCCTGTAAAGGTAAGTGTGCCGTTGGGGTTTACTACCGCAGTGCCTACCTGACTTAGTATGCTGCCATAGCTAAATGATGAGGCTGCACCTGTGTAAAATACGCGGGCCTCAACAACATCATTAGCTACGTTGGTACATCCTGTTGTATTGGCTGTAATAGAGTTTAAGCTTATTGGGGCTGTTGTGCCTGTTGTATTTACTTTTAGGTTTAGCACTTGTTGGTCGGCAGTGCTGGGGGCTACGTTGCCAGTAACTTGGGTAACGCTATTGCTGGCATACACCATAGGTGCAGCGGTTATTACGGTTATTTTAAAATCGTAGGCGGTAGCCTGCGTGCCTGAACATGGCGCAGGGTTGTTAAAGGCCGATACCAGGCGCACCCTATGGTCGCCGGCAGTAGCATTGGCAGGGACATTTATATTGCCCGAAGCTGAGTAGCCCGATGTTATATAAGGGTTAAAAATTAAATCGCCACTGGTGGTAAAGTTGCCATCGTTAAGCCAGTCAACATACACATA
>JANOCJ010000008.1:0-6156 GCA_031412115.1 Flavobacteriales bacterium | reverse complement strand
CGTTAGTTCCGTCTACACCATCAGCACCGGCGGGTCCTTGTGGGCCTTGTGCGCCATCTATACCATTTGTACCATCTGCACCGGCGGGTCCTTGGGCACCGGGGGCGCCGTCTACACCATTCGTTCCGTTAGTTCCGTCTACACCATCAGCACCGGCAGGGCCTTGTGGACCTACTGCTCCATCAATACCACTAATTCCATCTGCACCGGCAGGACCTTGTGGTCCGGCAGGGCCGGGTATGCCTACGCCAGTTCCTGTTGGACCTACGTCACCCGTTGGGCCGGTTGAGCCTTGTAAACCCACACCTGTTGGACCTATTAATCCTTGAGAACCCGTAGCGCCTTGAGGGCCAATTGGGCCTAAAAGCCCTTGCGAGCCTGTTGGGCCTGTTGGGCCAAAATTACCGGGTGCGCCTTGCGGACCCATAACGCCGGGGTCGCCTGTTGGGCCTGCTGCTCCATTATTACCATTAGCACCTGCCGGGCCGGTTGGCCCTTGTATACCTTGCACACCTGCTGAACCATTAGCACCCGAAGGGCCTGTTGGGCCTTGCGGGCCGGGGCTACCTACAGCACCCACAGGGCCTTGTATACCTGTGGCTCCTTGCACACCTACAGCGCCTTGCAAACCGGTTGGACCGGTTGGGCCAGCTATACCATTAATACCATTTGAGCCTGCGGGCCCTGTTGGGCCTATTAAACCATTACTACCTGCAGGGCCTGTTGGGCCGGCTAAACCATTAGAACCGGGAAGCCCCGTTGGGCCGGTTGGCCCTTGATTGCCTGGTACAGAGCCTGCATAAAATGCATAAGGCACCGACCATAATTTCATTATACCCATATTTACGTAACCCGTACCGGTATTGGCACGCACACGCAAAAACATTTCGCTTGAACCCCAAGGGATATTGGCAAATGTGGTTTGTATACCGCCAATTTGCGAACCACGGCCTATTACCAAAGTAAAAAGGCCAAATTGGTTTGTTTGCAGGCTTAAATGCTCTTCTTCGTACTGCACAATATTGGCAATAGTATCAGACATAATAGCCAGCCTAACATTTAGCGTTGAATTAGCAAAAATGCTACCTGTATTATCGCGGGCTACTGCTTGGTAGCTAATACCTTGTGGCGGAGCCGGGGCTTGGGCCCAAAGCGCAACTGCGTTAAAAAATAATATAGCAGAGATAATACCTTTGAGTAGAAATCTTCTCATGGTGTGAAATTTTGATTAGTTAGCAACCGAAATGTAACTAATTAAACCACAAAAAAAAGTCACTTATACACGTCCCATTATCATAAAAAATAGCAAAAGCCCCAATTGCGTAACAATCGGGGCTTTAAATAATTTTTAAACTATTGTTAATAACCTGTAAAGATATTAACTATCAATAGTATTATTTTACGTTGGTTACTTTGAATGATTTTACCAATTTACCATCTTTAGATGCTACCGTAACAATATACAAACCTTGTGCAAGGCTGGCAGTATTTATTTGGTAAACGTTTTTGCCGGGGTAATGGTTGGCAAGGTATTCGCCACCAAAGGTTTGGCCCAACAAGTTAGTCATGGTAATAGAAAATTCCGAAGCCATGTCTGAGCTTATCTCCACATTAATTACATCGTTAAACGGGTTTGGAAACGCTTTTATGCTCCAATCGGCAGTATTGTAATCAATACCGGTTATTTCATTTTCCAATGGCTGTTGAAAGCCTTGGGTTAAAATTAACTTAATATTGGTAAGGGTAGTTACCACGGGTTCGCCAATGGTGCACGACAGGGTAAGGTTAATGTTAGGGTTAGTCAAATATTCGCCAGAGCTGGCAACTACAGTCCTTTCCAGTGTTTGTGCGTTAGCGGTTGCGCCGCCTAATCCCAACAAACATATCATTCCAAGTATTACTTTATTCATAAAAATTAGTGTTTAAGTATGCTAATATACGTGTTATTTTCAAACTACAAAGTTACAACAAATCGCTTAACGGTGTACTTTGTCCTTTTTGATAAAATACAACGTTGCTCAATTCCTCTACCGATAGTTCATCTAAGCTGGCTTTTAATGAGTCTTGCTCCTCATTATTTTCTAACGAACCGGAGGTTGTTGTCTCAAAAATTTTGGCCCTTAAGCGGCTTAATTTTTTCGATGCTTCCGTTTCAATAGTATCCGCTTTTTTCTTTACCGGTTCATTAACAACAACAGGTTGCTTTTTTGGTTCGCCAACGGTTGATTTTTGTGCAGGCTGAACATCAGTAATTGTTCCGCTATTTTTCAGCGCCTCAACCAAAAGGTCCATCGCTTTATCGCGCTGGCCTTCCGGAAAGCTTTCAACTACCGCAGCTATCTTTGGCAGTTCATTCAACAGAAGAGTATACAAATTGTCCATTTTAACTAAACAAAGAAACTATATATACGCTGCCATAGCTGTTAAGTACTATGCGAGTTATTAACAGAAACTATCTTATATCTAAACTAAGTGGATTAAAAACCGTAGCACAGGCAAATTATTATCTTGCACCCATGATGCGCCGGACACTTTCTATTTTTGCCTTATTAATTGTGCTAAACACCATAGCACACGCACAGCCTAAGATTGTAAAAAAGATAAAAAAAGAGGTTGAAAATGCCCAAAAAAGCAAAGACTTTGCCAATGGTTTTATAGGTTTTTGTTTGATGGATGCGCAAAGCGGTAAGGTTATTTACGAGAGTAACGGGGGAAAATCATTCGTAACGGCATCGGCTATGAAAACCGTAACCGTAGGTGCTGCGCTGGCGTTGCTGGGCGATACGTTTAGGTTTAAAACGGAGTTGTGGTATAGAGGTGAAATTAAGAATGGGATATTAAATGGTAATATTTTTATTAAAGGAGGGATGGATCCTACAACAGGTTCGGACCGTTGGGCGCAAACTAATATGGATAGCATATCAGCATTTTTTATAAACGCCCTAAAGAAGCTGGGGATTAGGCAGGTAAACGGTAATATATTTGCAACCCAAAGCTGGCTTTTAAGAGATAATATACCACCGGGATATGATGTTGGCGATTTGCCCTACCGCTATGGCGCTCCACCTTACAAATTAAACTACCGCGAAAATTATTTTGAAATAGGATATGATACCCTACTAACGCCTGATTTATACAACCCCAATATTTTGCATGATACAGTGGTTACAAAATTTTATTCTCCGTACAAAGGGCCTGGAATACCAAATACTACAAAACCGGAAGATTTATTTATTGAAAAACTACAGGAAAACATGCAAAAGGCAGGTATTACTGTACTACATGAAAAATATGATGATGATGACAATGGCGATGGTATATATCGTACTATTATTACCTACTATTCTCCTTCCTTAGAGGAAATAGCTACCCAAACCCAGCAGCAGAGTATAAACCTGTATGCCGAATGTATTTTGCGTGCGGTAGCCTTAAACCGATGGAGCACAATAGATACCAGCGCAGCTGTAGTGCAACGCTTTTGGAAGAACGAAAAACTAGACCTGACCGGCCTACGCATGACCGATGGCAGTGGCCTATCGCGCAGCAATTTATGTACGCCCAAGTTGTTTTGCCAAATGCTGTCGGCCTATACCAAGCGGCCAAATTTTAACTCGTTTTATAACACTTTTGCTGTGGCAGGCCAAAGCGGCACGGTAAGTAATTTTGCTAAAGGCACCAAAGCCGAAGGCAACGCCCGCATTAAAACCGGCACTATGAGCCGTGTTAAAAGCTATATTGGCTACGTAACAGGCCCCAACGGGGGCTTGTACACCTTTGCTATTATGTTTAATAATTTCAGCCCCGATGCTTCGCCGGCGGCTGTTGCAAGCAAAATAGTGCCACTAATAGCGCAAATGAAGCAGGCTAAGGTTTTTAAGGTGAAGGTGAATTAGGTTTTCACCCCCTCCCCAAGCGTTGCACGCTTGGTACTCCCCCTTCGCAGGGGGAGAGATGTTCACTACATAATTCTAACTCCAAATATTTTATTTTTTATCTCTCCCCCTGCCAAGGGGGAGTATCGTGTTTGGCTGAAAGCCAGACGCGAGGAGGGGGTATAATTTACCCTCGCCCCAACTAACAACAGCCCGTTCATAACTGCTTAGGCAATGCAACTATATGGGCGGGTATACCGTTATTTTTGTTATCAACCCCATGGCAGCAGGAAAAAACAAGTTTAAAGAAATACCGAAGGAGGAGGAAAACCCTTTTATTACCGATGAACCGGCAATAAAACCCGATACTAAAAAGGCTAAAAAGCCCAAAGGCGCGCCCAAAGCGCCTAGTGGCCCTAACGGTGTTACGCGCTTTTTTACTAATGAGCGTACCCAAAAAATAGTTGCACTGGTATTGTTGCTGGTTTCGTTTTTGCTATTTGGGGCATTTACCTCGTTTCTTTTTACATGGCAGCACGATATTAGCGAGATGAACCGTCCGCTGGGCGATATTTTATTCTCGAAAGAGGTGGTGGTTGAGAACTGGCTGGGCAAGCTTGGTGCTTTATTTGCCAATATGTTTATTAACGATTGGTTTGGCGTTTCGGCATACATAATTGACTTTTTGCTGTTTGTTACCGGCCTGTACATTCTTACAAAAGTAAAACTGGTGCCATTGGGCAGGGCCTATGCCTACAGCCTATTCTTTTTAGTATGGACGCCCGTTTTGCTGGGCTTTATTTTTCATGATAAGTTGCTGTTTATTGGCGGCGGCATGGGCTACCATATTAACCAGTATTTAGGCTTGGTTATTGGGCAAATTGGTGTTGGCCTTGTGCTTGGCTTTAGCCTGCTGGTATTTGCCGTTGTTGCCTTTAATATTGATTTTAAAATTCCGCAGCGCGAGAAAAAAGATAACAATAATTTACCGCCTGTAGTGCCTGTTTTTGATGGCGATGATGATGAAAACCCGTTTGTAGAACAGCCTGCCAAAAACACCATTATGGGTGTGCCCTTTGGGCACGATGAGGTTACGGCCGAAGAGGCTGCCGACCCACGCCTGTTTGAATTTGTGGTAAAGGAAACGGAAAAGAAAAACGTGTTGAATGATATTCCGCTGGCGGTAACACCTCCTGTTCCCCCGCCGGTATTATCTAGCGGGCCGGAGTTGGAGTTGAACAATGTTGATGATTTTGCGGACGATTTGCCGAAGAACGATTTAGACATGGAGTTGAAAAACCCATTGTTTGATACCAATGAGGCACCGGTTATTGGCCCAAACGATTTGCAGCCGTACGACCCGACGTTGGATTTATCGAACTACAAATTCCCAACCTTAGACTTATTAGAAAACTACGGCGACAATAAAATACGGGTAGACCGCGAAGAACTGGAGGGCAACAAAACCCGAATACTTGAAACGCTGAAGAACTACGGTATTGAGATTGGCAAAATATCGGCCACCATTGGGCCAACAGTTACGCTGTACGAAATTGTTCCGGCGCCGGGGGTGCGTATTTCTAAAATTAAAAACCTGGAGGATGATATTGCCCTAAGTTTATCAGCCTTAGGCATACGTATTATAGCGCCAATGCCGGGCAAAGGCACTATTGGTATTGAGGTGCCAAACCAAAATACCGAAACGGTAGCTATGCGCACCCTATTAGCTTCTGACAAGTTCCAAAACACAGCAATGGATTTGCCTATTGCTTTGGGTAAAACCATATCAAACGAAACCTACATTACCGACCTTGCCAAAATGCCCCACTTACTTATGGCGGGCGCTACAGGCCAAGGCAAATCCGTGGGATTGAATGCAGTGTTGGTATCGCTTTTGTACAAAAAACACCCCTCGCAAATTAAGTTTGTGTTGGTCGACCCTAAGAAGGTAGAGCTTACCCTGTTCTCTAAAATAGAACGTCACTTTTTGGCCAAACTGCCCGATAGCGAAGAGGCCATTATTACCGATAATAAAAAGGTTATCCATACGCTAAACAGCTTGTGTATAGAGATGGACAACCGCTACGAACTGCTGAAAGATGCGCAGGTGCGTAACCTGAAAGAATACAACGCCAAGTTTATATCGCGCCGCCTAAACCCTAATGAGGGGCACCGTTTTCTGCCCTATATAGTGTTGGTGGTTGATGAGTTTGCCGACTTAATTATGACGGCAGGCAAAGAGGTAGAAACGCCTATTGCCCGTTTGGCGCAGTTGGCTCGTGCT
>JANOCJ010000007.1:0-7029 GCA_031412115.1 Flavobacteriales bacterium | reverse complement strand
GCGCAGAAAAATGTTTGTTCCAATATCAAATCAAACTCACCTTCCAACTCAAAAAAGTTAGCGTGTATAGCTTGATTAGCAGGGAATGTAGGGTTGCGTTGCTTGAAATCTTCCAGCGGCTTGGTGGCTATATCTACAATAAATGTATTGGTAAAACCCTGCTGCCAAAGGTATTCAGCTTCGTGTGCGTTGCCTGCGCCGGGTATTAATATGCGCAAACCCTTGTCAGTAAGGCTGTCTATGTATTCCTTCAACGGGGTTGATGGCGCACCCATATCCCAAGCGGCATTGTTTTCTATATAGCGTTTATTCCACGCTTCAGCGTTTAACTCATCCATACCGCAAACATCGGGCTTTAATACTATATTAGCCACACGTTTTGGCCATATTATTCACCATATTTTACACCCTGCTTTTTATCTTATTGATAAGAAGGATGCGCTTTTTTACCAATAGCGGCATGCGTTTTCGTACCATTACCTTTTTATTTTTGTTGAAGATAATTGCCGGTGTTGGCCTTACATTGGTGTACACCTATTATTATACCGACCGGTCTACATCTGACATTTATAAGTACTTTGACGATGGCAAAGTTGTTTACAACGTGCTGAAAGAAGATCCTATAGCCTACCTAAAACTGGTGAGTGGGGTAGGGGCTAATGATACAACATTACTACCTTATTTAGACGATACCAAAAACTGGCACGAGCAAAGCGCAGATTGGCTGAATTTAATGTCGGTAAAAAACACCAATTATTTTAATTCCAATAGGCTGGTTACGCGGTTTAATGCCATGGTTATGCTATTCTCGCAAGGGTATATTTATGTGCATGTGGTGTTTATGTGCTTTTTGGCTTTGCTTGGTTCTATTGGGTTATACAGGGCATTAATGGCTTTTTATAAGGAGAAAGAAAATATATTGCTTGCTATAATATTTCTACTACCTGCTGTATTATTTTGGCAAAGTGGGGTGTTGAAAGAGGGCTTACTTATATTTTTTACGGGATTATTTATTTTTCATTTTTTTGCATTTTTTCAAACTAAAGATTGGGTAAATGCTGTTTGTGCTTTGCTATTCTTTTTCTTTATAGTGTTGTGCAAATATTATGTAGCTGTAGCTATGCTGCCAGGCATTGTAGCCTATAAATGGCAGGGGCTGACAGGTGGAAGAAATGCATCGTATAAATTTGCCTATACCTTTATAGGCATTATGCTGGCAGTGGTTATAGCGCTGTATGCACTACCACAATACAACCCGCTGAATACCTTAACAGACAAGCGTAGCGAAGCTATTAAGTCTGCCATATTTGGCGAGGCGAATGAATTATTATTTACCGATAATGTTGCTCCTTACCCGGCCGACGTAGCAAAGAAGCTACCCGAACTTGTTCGCATCACTTTTTTCGAGCCGATAAAAATTACTGCCAAACCTATGATTGCCTTAGCATCGTTTGAAAATGTATTGGTTTTAGTACTTGTTTTATTGTTTATTTTTAAAGCTAATAATAAGCTTAAAAACCCGGCGGTTTTTTGGTTTTTACTATCGTATTCCCTCATCATCCTTTTTATTATAGCCTTTACTACGCCTGTTACAGGGGGCTTAGTACGCTACAAAACAGCGGGCATACCGTTCCTGCTTATAGCGCTGCTAATGCTTAGTAATAATAAGTGGGTTTATAGGATAAATACCGCTGCCGCGGGCCTTACTTTCTTTTTCCGCAAAAGAAAGTAAGCAAAGAAAACTCCCGGCTGCATTTCTCAGCGACCCGCTACGAGGGCGTTACGCTAAAATCTGCAAACTTGCTTTCTCCACCTTTGGTGTCGAAAACTTTAAACAGCGCAGATTTTGACGCTTCACTTCTCTGCGGGTGTCCGCTTCAAAACGCTAGGCCGGCTTATTGCTTTCGCACAATAAATACGCTTAGCAAAACTCTCCCTTACAAAGGTGGAGGGATTGTTTTTTTTTGCGTTAGGGATAGCAGCGGCAGACCCGAGCGCAGTGAGGGCTAAAGCGGATAGCCCGACCCGAGTGCCACCGACACTTGCGGTCGGGGCAGGAAGGGAAACGCCCTATCCTTATTCACGATTAAAATCGTGGGCTATGTTGTATTGTTAATGATATAGCCCATGGTTTCAACCATGGGAATGACGCAGCCTTACTCCACTTCTACCTCATACACCTTACCCACCAAATCATTTTTGGGAAAGGGGATTAACTCCTGCTTAAAAGGTATGGGCGGCCACCAGTCAGACAGGTGGTACTCTTGCGATATAACCAGTATCATTTGGTTGTTTGGGATTGAAGTAACAAGGTCATTCATATAGCCCACCACCACCATTTTATCTTTGCTTGGCCCTATGCGCCAAATAATTTCGTTGGGTTTCCATTCTATTTGGTAGTAGTAAAATTCAGGCTCCAAAATCTCGCTTTGCTTTACAGCGTGGCGGGTGGTAAGGGCTTGGTAATACCTGTCCCAGCGGTGGGTTTCGTATATGGCGTTCTTATATATTAGGCGCTGTATGCCCTCGCCGTAGTTGGCAGGGTCAGGGTTTGCTAAGTCCCAATTGGTGGTGGTTACGGTAATATCATCGTTCAGTTGGGCGTTTTCTTCTTTAGGTTTATTGTAGTAATAGCTGGTTTTGGGCCAGTACTGCGATGCCTTTAAAATTTCAAAATCAATTTCAGAATACGATAATGTTTTAATGCGCTCGGCATCGGCTGTATGGCTGCCTTTTTTAGTATAGCCTTTGGTAGAGTTGCGGCGATTGTTCCAACTTTCGCTGCCTTGGTATAGCAACCAAACGGCTTGCGTAATGCCTGTCCATACGTTGGTTTTGTTAATTAAAGCCGGGAATTTTATTTTGGCCGTAACCTTGCCGTAGCTAAAGCCGTGGCGGGTTTTTATGCCAACATTCTCTTTACGGGCCTGCTGCGGGTTGGGGTTGCCGGGGTTGTGTATTTCTATGTAATTGCCTTTGGCCACAACGGTTTTGCAGGGCGTATCGGTAATGCGGATGTAGTTTTTACTAAAGTCGCCGGGCTTGTATTTTTTCTCGGCCGCATGGTAGTCGTCGCGGGTGTATTCATCATTCGCCACATCAGCCGAAACGGGAATGGTATTCAGCACAAAATCTTTATTTATACCATGAAAAAATTGCTCAAAATGCGCCGAGCGGTACAATCCGTCATTACAGTTGCAGTTAGCCTTAAAGCTACTGCTGTCAACCTTACCGGGGTAGTCGCCCGTTTCAACATATACGCCGTTTTCAGGCTTTAAGGTAGCCTTTAGTTTGATGAAGTTTTTGGTTGTAGCAATGGCAACACCGGCACTTTCCTTATGCTTCTTTTTAAAAAAGTAAAACGGGTTTACAAAATAGCCTTCGGGGCTTTCTTTAGCTATATCAACTATATAATTAGGCAGCGTTTTATAGAATTTTTCGTTAGCCACCACCACCATAGCGCTGTAGCTGCCCATACGGGGGTTGCGCTTCCAGCGGTGGTTATTGTCGCCGCTGTGGCGCTTTTCTTTCAGTATATAAATTGCATCGGCGCGCAATGCTTCTTCCCAACCCATTTTTTGCTGTACGGCCTTTTCGTGTATACTTTTCATCCAGTTGGTATCGCGCTTTATGGTGGCCATAAAGTCTACAATATCAGCCTCGGTAAGGTGCATAATGTTGCCAAAGTATTTCTTCTCATTTCGTGGGTTGCCTAGTATACGGAACGAGTCGGTAATAACATACGTTCCCGGCTTATCGGCAACAAATTTTTTAAAGCCAATGTTGGTATCTTCCCACGACCCGTAGAAGTTTTCAGCCGCCAATGTATCATACGCCCCGTTGCGCATATCAGGCATTTTATAGCTCTCGTTTTGGTAGTATATTTTGTAATAGTATGTACCCGCCTGCGTAGCGTTTAGGGTTGATGTAAAGGTAAAATACCCACTCGTTGTTTGGCCTTTTACGGGTGCAATTATGCCACTGTCAATAGCGTTAGTCAAATCAACATCAAACAACTTATTGGCCGACTGAAACGCGTAATTGGTAATGGGCCTAAAGGCTACCACGGCAAAATCTTTCTCGCGCACAATGCGGCTTTCGCCATAAATAGCGGTAGCAGCAACGCATATAATTAACGCAAAGGGAATGAGGAAGCCTTTCATAGTTGGCAAATATACTCAGTTCTTGGTTGGTAGTTGATGGTTGGTAGTTTATACCTAACGTTAAAAATAAGAGCTTAATGTTTTGAAATAGTTTATCCTGCAAAATGCTACAAACTACCAACCATCAACTACCAACTAAAAAAACTTACCTTTGCGCTTTATGGCAACTAAAATTGTAGATGTAAAAGGCATAGCCTGCGGGGCTGAGGGCTTGTTCCTTATCTCGGGCCCATGCGTTATTGAGGATGAAAGCCTGATGATGCACACAGCAGAAAAGCTGAAAGAACTGAGTGCGCGGTTGGGTTTACCGTTGATATATAAATCGTCTTTCCAAAAAGATAACCGCAGCAGCGCTAAGTTTTATGATGGCCCGGGCATTGACAAAGGCCTTGAAATTCTGGCTAAAATAAAGCATGAGTTTGACCTGCCTTTGTTGACTGATATTCACTACCCATCGCAAGCCAAACAGGCCGCCGAAGTGGTTGATATTATACAGATACCCGCTTACCTGTGCATGCAAACAACCTTGGTGGTTGAGGCTGCTAAAACAGGCGCGGTTATCAACCTAAAGCACGGGCAGTTTTTATCGCCCGACAATATGGCCAAGCCAGCACAAAAGTGTGTAGAGGCGGGCAATGACAACATCATCCTTACCGAACGCGGCTATACTTTTGGTTATAACGATTTGATTGTAGACCCGCGTAGCTTTTATCATTTGCGCCAAACGGGCTTTCCGGTGGTGTTTGATATCACACACTCTATACGCAAATACGGCATACCCAGCGCTGATCCTCGTGGCGGTGCGCGCGAGTTTTTGCCAACCATTGCCCGCGCAGGCTTAGCCGCCGGTGTTGATGGCATTTTTATTGAAGCCCACCCCAACCCGGCCGAAGCCTTATGCGACGCCGCCAGCCAGTATAAACTGGATGAGTTGGAAGAGTTTTTAAAACCGTTGATTGAAATTTATAATATTACAAGAAAATACCCAACAGCGTAACCCCCTCCCAACCCTCCCCCTGAAGTGGGGAGGGCTTTGGAACCCCTCTCCCTTTAGGAGAGGGGCAGGGGTGAGGTAAAAAACAAAAAATGGAACTATACTTAGATTCAGTAGACTTTAAAGAAATTGAAGAGGCCTTTAAACTGGGCTTTTTGGCCGGGCTAACCACTACGCCAACCTTTATGCACCGCCAAGGCATTACCGATATTGACGGCGCTATTGTTAAGCTGTCGAAGATGGTGCCGGTACTACAAGTAGAAGCCCTTGGCGATACCCCCGATGATATTTTGAAAGAAGCCGAGCGCCTGATGGCTTTAGGCTTAGATAAAGATAAAACGGTATTTAAAATACCGGTATCAAACGTGGGCGTTACCGCCTGCAAAATGCTGCGCGATAAAGGCCTTTTGGTAAACGTACACTTGGTATACACGCTAAACCAAGCTTATATGGCTATGGCGGCAGGTGCTACGTATGTGTGCCCGCTGGTGGGCCGCTTACAAGACCAAGGCCACGATGCCCTTACCCTTGTTGCGCAATGTGTTGATACCGTTGAGCGCTATGGCTATGATACCAAAATTATGTTCTCGTCAGTTCGACATGCCGAGCATGTGCGTAACGCCTTGAATATAGGTGTGCATACCATTACCGCCCCTTGGGGTGTAATGCAAAAGCTTACCGAAAATAACTTTACTACCCTTGGTACCGACCAGTTTGTAGAGCATACCAAGCTTATGACTGTTAGGGTAGGGGAGGTTATCCGCCCGCAAAACCCAACCGTAAAAACCAGTGATACTGTATTAGATGCAATCGTTCAAATGAACGAAGGCAAACTTGGCGCTGTAGCCGTGTTAGACGATGCCGGCAACCTGAAAGGCGTATTTACCGATGGCGACCTTCGCCGCAATTTGAAGGAAAAAGGCAAAGACGTTACCGCCGCCAAAATGGGCGATTTTACCTATACCGAGCCTTTGACAGTTAACGCATCAGCCCTTTTGTACGAGGCTGTAAACATCTTCAAACAAAAGCAGGTAGATAATATTGTAGTGCTTGATAATAACCAACCCATTGGCATGCTCGATATTCAAGACCTTGTTAAAATGGGACTGGTTGGATAGTTCACAGCCAAGAGCCTAGAGTGGAGAGCCGAGTAATTTATAACTCTCGTCTCTTGGCTCTCGTCTCTTCTCTAAAAATACCACAATCGGGAGTATTAATACCGTTTAAGGTATTATTTAAGCATTTGATATACAAGATATTCTTTGGTTGGTTAATTTCATCGTACAAAACCACACCATGAAAAAACTTGTACTTGTATTAATAATTCTTTTTCCGATATCTGCGTATTCTCAACAAATATGGGGGCCAACGGGCTATAATTTCCAAAACCGCGATACTATTAGTTTCGACGACACATCATCAACCCATATTGTTTTTGATACTTCGGCTACCAATATTTGGCAAATAGGTAACCCTGCTAAAAATATTTTTACTGCGGCATTATCAGGCAATAAAGCTTTGGTGACAGATACCGTAAACACTTACCCGGCCGGCAATAAGTCTTCATTTGTATTTGATTTGGCTGAAGCTGTTAATGACCAAAATTTTTTGGGAGGAATGTATATGATGTTTGTTCACTCTGTAAACACCGATAGCTTATCAGGCGGATACATCGAAATTTCGGACGATAGTATTAATTGGTATAATGTATTCTCTGCACCATGGTTTAATTTTTTCGCGGGAATAATTAAAGTAAATAACTTTAATGCAGAGCCCGTTAATTGGCAAAATGTTGTACCCGATACATTGGTAAATGGTGAGTTGGGCTTTAGCGGCAATTACACTGCCGATACATTATATATTTATTATGAA
>JANOCJ010000006.1:0-22517 GCA_031412115.1 Flavobacteriales bacterium | reverse complement strand
CTCTATTACTGTAGATTGGGGTACTTACACCGGTACAGGTTCTGTATTGGTAGCTGCTGTAAACAACTGCGGCATTAGCACGTTCTCAAACTCGTTTGATGTAACTATACTGGATGTTGTTGGCGCTGCCGGCGCTCCGGTTGGCCCAACTACGGTTTGCCAAGGTTCTGCCCCAACATCGTATGTAACACCGGGTGCTACAGGCGCTGATGCTTACTCTTACTCAATCTCTCCTGTTAATGCTGGTACTATCAGCGGCAACGGTACAGTGGGTACTGTAACTTGGGACCCTAACTTTACCGGTTCGGCTACTATTTGTGCTACCCCAAGCAATGATTGCGGTTCGGGTACTCAAGGTTGCGTAACAGTATCTGTTGATGCTCCGGGTGCTGCTACCATTACTGCTGTAGCCCCTGTATGTTCAAACGGTGCTCCTTTCCAATTGGTGGCTTCTCCATCAAACGGTACTTGGAGTGGCGATGGTGTAAGCCCTACAGGCTTATTTACCCCTGCTAACGCTACCGTTGGTAACAACACCATTACCTTTATACCAACAGGTGGTTGCGCAAGCGCTGCTTCTATTACTATAGTAGTTAACTCTACTCCGGCCCAGGCACAAGCCCCGGTTGGCGCTACTGCTTTCTGCCAAGGTTCAGGTACTATCAACGTATTTGCTCCTCCGGTTAGCGGCGCTACCACTTACACATGGTCGTTCACACCAAGCCCTGCTGCAGGCACATTTGCTCCAAATGGTACAAATGGCACTGTAACTTTAAACCCAGACTTCTGCGGTCAAATCAGCATTATTATTGCTGGTGAAAACAGCTGCGGCACAGGCTTGTTCTCAACACCATTGTTGATTGACGTAACCTGCACCCCTGCTCCTATTATTGACCCAAGTGGCCCATACTGCGAAAGCACAGACGAATTCCCATTAACTGTTGATTTATCAGGTGGTTTCTGGGGTGGTTGCGCTAATAGCAACGGAACATTTACTCCTTCAGTAGAAGGTACTTGTTCAGCTACTTACACTGTAATTGTTAACGGTTGCGTTGGCACCGGCAGCTCATCTATTTCTGTAGGCCCATCTCCAATTGCTACCATTACAATTCCATCATCAGTTTGTATTAACGATGGCCCTGTTAACTTAACAGCTAACCCTGCAGGTGGTACCTGGAGCAGCAATGCTACCGGTGGTGTTTACACTCCAACTGTAATAGGTTCTGAACAGGTTACTTACCATGTAGATGGTGCATTTGGTTGCGATGCTTCGGCTACTGCTACTGTTGATGTAAATGATGTTCCAAATGCACAGTTTAGCTACTCTGCACAATGTGAAGCATTAACCTTCTTCAATGAATCAACTAACGATAACTCATCTTCTTACTTCTGGGAATTTGGTGAGTTTAACTTGACTTCATCTTTTGAGAATACTTCTCACATCTATGATGTTGACGGTGAAGTTGATGTTAAATTTACAGTAACAAACTCTTGCGGTAGCGACGATACTACAATTACTGTTATTATTATTAAATGCGTAAGTGGTGTTGATGAAAACGTTGTTAGCGACCTTAACATCTATCCTAACCCAACCAACGGTTTGATTAATGTGTTCTTTAACTCGGCTACTGCTAAAAACTACAGCTTGAGCATTGTTGACGTTACAGGCAAAGTATTGTTTGTACAACCACTTAACAACTTTGTAGGCGCTTACAACCGCCAGATAGACATGAACCCATTTGCTTCGGGCATGTACATCTTCCGCATTGTTGATGAGAACGGAAAATCAACTAACATTAAAGTTATCCGCGACTAATTTTTGCGGTAAGCATATTTGAAAAGTCCCGGCCCTAGGCCGGGACTTTTTTTTGCCCTAACTTTTCCAAAAAGCCGTGCGAAAGGCTAATAAATAGCAATCCCCATTAGGTATAAGTTAACTGCTCAAAAGCATTTTTACTATCAAAAACAGATTAAAAAACGCGTAAAAACGGCGTAAAAAATGTAAAAACAATGTTTTTTGGAATAAAAACACACCTTTTTCAATCAAAAAATGAAAGGTTGAAAAAATAACTCCCAATCTAAAAAAGTAAAATCGACTTTAAAAAGTAGCCCCTCAAAACATAACCTCTAATCTTTTGTTTGGAAGCCTATATTTGTATTCATGAAAATAGGCATAGTGTGCTACCCAACGTATGGCGGTAGCGGTGTTGTAGCTACCGAACTGGGCAAGGCGCTGGCCGTAAAAGGGCACGAGGTGCATTTTATATCGTATGCCCAGCCTTTTAGGCTTGAGTTTTTTAAAGAGAACATATTTTACCACGAGGTTGACATATCTGACTACCCCCTATTTGACTACAAACCCTACGAACTGGCCCTTACCGGCAAGTTGGTAGACGTAGTACGCTACGAGAAGCTGGACTTGCTGCACGTGCATTATGCCATTCCCCACGCATCGGCGGCCTATATGGCTAAGATGATATTGGAGGCCGAGGGCATTACCATACCCTACATTACTACGCTGCACGGCACCGACATTACCCTAGTGGGCAAAGACCGTATTTTTGAACCCGTTATTACCTTCTCTATAAACCAAAGCGATGCCGTAACTGCGGTGTCGGACAGCTTGCGAAAGGAGACCTTGGAGTACTTCAATGTTACCAAGCCCATTGATGTGGTGCACAATTTTATTGAGATTGAGACCTACCAAAACATATCAGACCCTTGCTTTAGGCCATTTTACGCCATAGATAGCGAGCGGGTAATTACCCATATATCAAACTTCCGTAAGGTAAAGCGCATTGACGATGTAGTAAAAACCTTTGCGTTGATTAATAAAGAGGTTCCGTCTAAACTACTACTTGTTGGCGATGGCCCTGAACGGAGCCATATTGAAAACCTGTGTCGCGACTTAGGCATAAGTAAAGAAGTACGCTTTTTGGGCAAACTGAAAACAGTAGAGAAAGTATTGGCCGTTAGCGACCTGTTTTTATTGACATCGGAAACGGAAAGCTTTGGCTTATCGGCGCTGGAGGCTATGGCCGCCGGTGTGCCGGTAATATCAACCAACACAGGGGGCTTGCCCGAGGTAAACATACACGGCCAAACGGGCTACCTGAGCAACGTGGGCGATGTAGAAGACATGGCTAAAAATGCCTTAGCCATACTGCAAGACGAAGCTACGCTGAAAACCTTTAAAGCCAATGCTTATCAGCAAGCTAAGCGCTTTGACATACATGCTATTTTGCCGCAGTACGAGGCTATTTACAATAGGGTGTTGTCACAAAAATAATCACCAGTCATGCTGAGCGTAGTCGAAGCATCGGGAACTAATTAATACCACCCCGTCACTTCGTAACACCCCTCCTAATTTAGGAGGGGAGAAAATTACCATTTTATTTTTTTGGGCGTTGCGCTGCCTCTGCGCGCCATCGCCTGGGCTATCTGCTACGCTTCTATCCCTAACGCTTTGCCTCCGGCTAATTAGCTAATCAACAAATCAGCTAATCAATTATCTTTGCCGTTATGAAAATTTCGTACAACTGGCTTAAGCAATATATAAATATCAACCTTCCTGCCGAGGAAACCGGTAAACTACTTACCGATGTTGGCTTGGAGGTGGAGTTGATAGAACCATACGAAACCATTAAAGGCAACCTTGAGGGCGTTGTTATTGGGCAGGTTTTAACCTGTGCCAAACACCCTAATGCCGATAAATTATCTGTTACAACCGTTGATGTTGGCGGCGATAAACCATTGGATATTGTATGCGGCGCGCCTAACGTAGCTGCCGGGCAAAAGGTAGCCGTAGCTACTGTTGGCACCAAATTATATTTTGCCGATGGCAAAGATTTAACAATAAAAGAAAGCAAAATAAGGGGCGAGAAATCGGAGGGGATGATTTGTGCGGAAGATGAATTGGGCCTTGGCAGCAGCCACGATGGTATTATTGTGTTGCCAGAAGATGCGCCCATTGGCAAGCCCTTGAACCAGTACTGGAGCAAAAAAATATATAGCGACGAAATTTTTGAAATTGGCCTTACGCCAAACCGCGTAGATGCGGCTTCGCACATGGGCACCGCACGCGATTTGGTGGCGCGTTTAAACATGGACGGTGCTGAACATACAGTGCTTCGCCCGGCTATTGAAGAGTTTGACAAACTGTATGTTCCATCTAACGCAACTATTACTGTTGATGTAGCCGATACTGCACTGGCACCGCGATATACAGGTGTTGAGATAAAAAATATTATAGTGGCAGAATCGCCGGAATGGTTGCAAAATAAGCTGAAAGCCATTGGCCTGCGCCCTATAAACAATGTGGTAGATATTACCAACTACGTGTTGCACGAAACCGGCCAACCGCTACACGCCTTTGATGCCGCTAAAATTGAGGGCAACAAGGTGATTGTAAAAGTAGCCATTGCAGGTACGAAATTTACTACTTTAGAAGGAAAAGAGCGCACCCTAAACGGCAGCGAACTAATGATTGGCAACGCCAACGCACCTATGTGTATTGCAGGTGTAATGGGCGGTATAGAGTCTGGCGTTAGCAATGCTACCGCCCATATTTTTATAGAGAGTGCGTATTTTAACCCGGTATCGGTGCGTAAAACGGCTAAGCTGCACGGCTTAAAAACCGATTCGTCGTTTCGCTTTGAGCGTGGCGCCGACCCTAACATGGCTTTGTATGCCCTTAAGCGCGCAGCTTTGCTGGTGCTTGAAGTTTGCGGCGGAGAGATTGCCTCGCCTGTAACCGACCTCTACCCTACTCCTGTACCTAACACGCAGCTAACGGTTAGCCTGCAACGTTTGCATAATTTAATTGGGAAGAATATTGGTGTAGAAATTATCACCAACATATTAAAAGGCTTGGAAATACAAGTGGTACAAACGGGCGATGATACGCTGGATTTAACCATTCCGCCTTTTAAAACCGATGTAACCCGCGAGGCTGATATAGCCGAAGAAATACTGCGCATATACGGCTACAATAACATTGAAATACCAACGGCTGTTAAATCGTCGGTGGTGTATTTTGGTACCAATGCCAAGGCTAAGTTGCAAGAGTTGGTTTCGAATAAACTAACGTCGCTGGGCTTTTTTGAGGGGCTTTCAAACTCCCTTACCTCCGCCCGTTACCATACGTTAACATCGCTTACCAACCCGGCAGAAGATGTTAAAATGCTAAACCCGCTAAGCAATGAGTTGGATGTGATGCGCCAAAGCCTGTTATTTTCGGCTTTAGAGACCGCACAGCGCAACATCAACTACAAAAGCAGCAATGTTAGGCTGTACGAATTTGGCCGCGTATACAAGCTTGTAGATGGCAAACACAGCGAAACGGAAAAACTGTCGCTTACCGTTACCGGCAATTCCCAGCCCGAAAGCTGGAACCAAGCCACCCGCAAAACGGACTTTTATTCGCTGAAAGCCTATTTAGAGGCTATTTTCGGCATCTTTAATATTAAGCCAACTACGTTTAAAGTAGAGGAAAGCACAAGCGATGCTTTTGCTTATGGCCTTACTTATTCTGTAAATAACAAAGAAGTAATTATTGCCGGAGAGTTGGGCAGCAAACTGCTGAAAGATTTCGACATAAAACAACCGTTGTATTATGCTGAAATTAATTGGGCAGAGCTTGTTAAGCTGGCACAAAACGGCAAGGTTACTTACTCTGAATTGCCTAAATACCCTGAGGTTAGGCGTGATTTGGCACTGTTGGTTGATAAAGCCACACAGTATGCCGAGTTGGAACGGTTGGCTTTTGGTACCGAGAAAAAATTGCTGAAAAACGTTAACTTATTTGACGTTTACGAAGGCAAAAATTTGGAGGAAGGAAAGAAATCGTATGCGCTAAGCTTTACCCTGCGCGACGATGAAAAAACCCTTACCGACGAAGAGATAGAAGGTACAATGAGCAAGCTGCTTAAGGTGTTTGAAGAAAAAGCCGGAGCGAAATTGAGGTAGTTAATACTGCTCCTTCTCGTTAGGAAAATCTTTCGATTTTACATCAGCCACATAATGCTTGGTAGCATCTAAAATCTGCTCGTACAGGTTTAGGTACTGGCGCAAAAAGCGGGGCTTAAACTCATAGTTAATGCCTAGCATATCGTGTAATACAAGCACCTGCCCATCAGTACCGCCACCGGCACCAATGCCAATGGTTGGTATATCTAACGATAATGATACTTCTGTAGCCAGTTTGGCGGGAATTTTCTCTAACACCAATGCAAAGCAACCGGCATTTTGCAGGGCCTGTGCATCATCGCGAAGCTTTTGGGCTTCTACCTCTTCTTTCGCGCGTACGTTGTAGGTACCAAATTTATAAATAGACTGCGGAGTAAGGCCTAAGTGGCCCATAACGGGAATGCCTGCAGTAAGGATACGTTCAATACTTTCAACAACCTCTTGTCCGCCCTCCAGTTTAACAGCGTGTGCGCCGGTTTCCTTCATTATGCGGATAGAAGAATTCAAAGCTTCTTTTGAATTGCCCTGGTAGGTTCCAAAAGGCAAATCGACCACCACCAGCGAACGCTTAACCGCACGGATAACCGAAGCCGCGTGGTAAATCATTTGGTCTAATGTAATAGGCAACGTAGTTTCATGCCCCGCCATAACGTTAGAAGCAGAGTCGCCCACCAAAATAACATCAACGTTTGCAGTGTCTACAATGCGTGCCAGCGAATAATCGTACGCCGTAAGCATAGATACCTTTTCGCCGCGGCGTTTCATCTCCAAAAGCGTATTGGTAGTTACGCGTTTTATTTCCTTATTAACTGACATGTGTGATGTTTTATGGGATGTAAAGTAACGTAAAAGTTGTTAGTTGGTGGTTCGCGGTTGGTAGTTTTTTCTCATAACTCCTAACTCATGACCCCTAACTACTTCCTACCGCTAGCTTATACGCAGCCAGCGCACGGTTGCGCGCCCAGGCATGGTCTACAATAAGACGCGGATAAGTGAACTCCTGATACTCGGGTACCCAACGTTTTATATATACATGTTTTGGGTCGAACTTTTCCGTTTGTAATGCCGGGCTAAAGACCCGAAAATACGGTGCTGCATCGCAGCCGCAGCCTGCCGCCCATTGCCAGTTTCCATTATTAGCTGATAATTCAAAGTCTAATAATTTTCTTGCAAAATAAGCCTCGCCCCAGCGCCAGTCTATGAGTAAATGTTTGGTAAGAAAGCTGGCCACAATCATACGCACGCGGTTGTGCATAAAGCCTGTTTCATTCAGTTCGCGCATGCCGGCATCAACAATAGGATAGCCGGTTTGTCCGTTGCACCAAGCTTCAAAATGGGCTTCGTTGTTGCTCCAAATAATATTATCGTACTGCGATTTAAAGGCATGCCCTACTACGTTAGGGAAGTGCCCTAAAATAGCCATAAAAAACTCACGCCAAATAAGTTCGCTCAGCCATGTATCGTTTGTTTTTAGTGCATAAGCGGCTAACTTGCGTATGCTTACCGTACCAAAACGCAAATGCACCGATAGGCGCGATGTACCTTCAACAGCAGGCAAATTACGGGTATCGTGGTAGTGTTTGATGATATCATTATCTACCTCTACTGAAGGAAAAGGCAAGCCGGTAGCTATAAAACCCATGCTCTCCAGCGTTGGAATATCAAACGGTTTTTCCGGCTTAAAAAGATTCTGTAAATATTTTTCTACTGGATAAGGTTTTAAGTAAAAATCATTCAGCTTAGCACGCCAGCGTTTGCTGTATGGCGTGTATACAGTGTAAGGCTTTCCGTCGTCTTTCAGTATCTCACCTTTCTCAAAAATTACCTGGTCTTTATAGGTATTAAAACTGCTGTTTTGGGTAGCTAAAAAACCAGCCATTTCCGCATCGCGTTTGGCAGCATACGGTTCATAATCGCGGTTGGTGTAAACAGCCTCTACCGTATAGGTTTCCGTTAACTGTTTAAACACCTCCAAAGGCTTGCCGTAAAACACTTGTAGCGCGCCGCCTGCCTTAGCATACTCAGCACTTAGTTTAGTTATGTAATGGTGGATAAATTCAACGCGGCGGTCGTCTTTATCTTCCAACAAATCTAAAATATCCTTATCAAAAATAAAAATGGGCAGCACGTTGGTATGCTTGCTTAATGCGCGGTATAGGCCGGCATTATCATCCATGCGCAAATCGCGCCTGTGCCAAAAAACGGTGATGGTTTGTTTTGCCATTATAGTAAGCGCAATTTAGCTAAACCACCATCAACACCCAAGGTTTGTGCCGTAACCCAACCTGCGTTGGGCGATAGTAAATACGCCGCTGCCTGTGCGCTATCGCTTGCTGTACCAATCTTATTCAACGGGTGACGCTTAGCTGATGCTTCTTTCTTTTCAGGGGTATTCAATAATTTTTCTGCCAGTGGGGTATCTGTTAACGATGGGGCAATGCAATTAAACCTAATATTAGCCCCGGCGTATTCTGCCGCTAATGAGCGGGCAAGCCCTTCAACCGCTGCCTTTGCCGATGCTATAGAGGCATGGAACGGCATACCCGTTTGTGCCGCTACGGTGCTAAACAACACTACCGATGCGCCATTGGCCGCCTTTAGTGCGTTTACCGCTAAGCGTATGGTACGTATAGCGCCTAGTACGTTTACGGTGTATTCGGTTAAAAAATCATCATCGCTAAGGCGGTTAAAAGGGCGCAGGTTTATGCTGCCGGGGCAGTAAGCCAAACCATGCAACTGAGCAGGTAAACCGGGCAGTGCAAAGTTGGGTTGGGTAACGTCGCCCTCAATAAAAATAAGGTTTTCACTATGGGGTAAATTGCGGTTGCTGCGCGCTGCAACATATACCGTATGGTTTTCACTCAAAAGGGTATTTACCAGTTCAAGGCCAATGCCCGATGTGCCGCCTACTATTAAATAATTCATAGCTATGATGTTTGGCGAGTAAACAGGCAGGCGCATAAATGGTTTAGGCGCAAGCCTTTATATAAACAACAAACCCCGCCAAAATAGGGCAGGGTTTGCATACTTATACTACTCCACAATATTTTTGGTAGGTTTCAGCTAGTTACTAAAACCTTCTTTACTATTTTATAATTTATTGATTTACAAGAAGAAAACATCAGCTAATGACTGAATGTTAAAACTAATTTTCAATAGACTGATTAGTAGCTGCATTAAAATTAAAAACCCCGCTTTTGGCGGGGCTTTTTTAAAATTATATGGTTAATTAACTGCTTATTCGTAGGTTTCAACCTGGCCAATAAAGTTGGTAATATTAGCTACAATAGCGTCGCCATTATCATTATACAAATTACACTGTAGTTTAGCCCGAAACTTAAGCACATAACCACTGGTTTTGTTTGATTTGTAAACCTCAGTAATTTCAAAGGTGCTGCCTGCCTGGCTTGCAGAACCGTTTGCACTGCTCCAAACATCACCATTTGCATCAGTATACAAAATTTCCACTTTGCGTTCAGTAGCATCGCCACCGGCATCAATACCGTAAGCCCATTGGCCACTACCGGTGCGGAAATAATCATAAAACTGGTCTTGGTCGCTGTAATCGTTGCTTGAGTAATATGAGTCTCCTAAACGAACTTCTATACTAGGCATATCAACCGAAACAGAGGGGCGTACACGGGTAGCAAATACCACGTTTGAGTTAAGTAAACCGGTGTTGGTGCCTGTCCAGCCTGTTGTTACATATCCGTCCGTAATATCAATAGCCTGTCCGTTTACAGTACCTTTTACAACATAATTTGCATTTTGCAATGTTGCATTATCATCATCGTCATCATCTTTATCGCAAGATGTTAGCCCAAAACCTATTGTTGCTGCAACTAGTAGCAGGGCATAATACTTCACTTTTTTCATTTGGATTATTGTTTTATAGTTTAACTGCTATAAAAACAACACCTTGTGGCTAAAAGTTCATGAGGTGTATTTTTATCAGGCTATATTTGCCCCTGTGCAAGACTTATCACACGAACATTTTATGCGCATTGCTTTGAAAGAAGCACAGCGTGCTTACGACATGAATGAAGTGCCTGTGGGCGCTGTTATTGTTGCAGATGGCACCATTATAGCCCGTGGCTATAACCTTACCGAACGCCTTACCGACCCTACAGCCCACGCCGAAATGCAGGCCATAACATCGGGTGCTGAATATTTGGGCGGAAAATACCTGCGCGACTGCACATTATACGTAACGCTTGAGCCTTGCCCCATGTGCGCCGGCGCTTTATATTGGAGCCAAATAACGCGCATTGTATACGGCGCTAAAGATGATAAGCGCGGCTACTCTTTAATAAGCGACAGATTATTACACCCCAAAACAGAAGTTATTGGTGGTGTATTGGAAGATGAATGCGGAAAACTGATGACGGATTTTTTTAGGAGGTTGCGCTAATGGTAAAAACATCAACAATACTAAATGAGCCAAGAAATTATATACCATTAGCTGCATTCAGTGTATGGACCTTTGTTAATTCGTTTGAATATATTATCCCTATTATTGACAACCCTACCCCTTTTTTATTAATCTTCTTTTGTGCTGCTTTATATAAAGTAAAAATTGGTTTTGGCAAACTGGCTACAGGTTTAATGTTGCTGGCTTACACATTTAACCTTTTTCAAATAAGTGAGAGCACAATGACAGTTCAGCATGTAAGTAGAATAAACGACGTAACTATACTAAATACAGGGCTGATAAAACTTCCTGGATTGCTATTTTGCCTTCTTTATTGTATCTGCTACTCCTCACAAATAGGCCATTATATCAGGTACGGTGTGCGTTTTATGATAAATCCGGAGGAGAAATAATTTACTTTTTATACGCCCTCACCGCATCCTTCACACTCTCCTCTACCGGAATAAATGTATACCCTAGCTGCTTTTTAATTTTCTCCGAAGAAAATTCCTGGTCAACCAAGGCATTTTTTACCGAGTCTTTAGTGAGAAAAGGGCGCTTGCCTGTAAGGGCCGATTTGATAGATTCTAAAAAAGTAACAATGCCTACCAAGCCTTCGGGGGTTTTGATTGAAGGACGCTTTTTGCCCAACGCATCAGCCACTATATTAAAGAAATTGTGCCACGATAAATTATCGGCACATAAAATAAAGCGCTCATTTTTAATGCCGCTTTCCATTAGTGCAATTGTAGCCTGAGCCACATCGCGCGCATCAACAAAACCGGTAATATGGTTGGAGTAAAACTTCAGGCCTTTGTCAATAGATGTAATAATCTCTGAGCTGCCTTTGCTCCAATCGCCGGGGCCAATAACCACAACGGGGTTTACAATAAGCACATCCAGTCCTTCTTCACTGCCACGCCAAACCTCGCGCTCGGCGTTGTATTTGCTCATGCCGTAGTGCGTTACCATCGGCGATTGTTTATATGGGGTATTTTCGTCGTATACGGTTATATGCTCATCGTGCCCCAAAGCGGCGGCACTGCTAACAAACACCAGCCTTTTAATGCCTTTAAAAATGCAGGCATTTACAATGTTGGCGGTACCTTCGGTATTAATTTTTTCCATCAGTGCAAACTCTTTAGGCCAGTAGCTGATAAGGGCTGCGCAATGGTATACGGCATCAATGCCGTTTAAATTATCTTCAATAGAATAGTAGTCGGTAGTGTCGCCCTCTAACCACTCTATTTGGTTTAACAGGGGTTTAGGGTCATTTTCATAACAGGCAAAAACAAACGCAATGGTTTTTAATGATGACGAACTGCGGCGCAAAGCCCTAACGGCATAGCCTTTTTTAAGCATGTAGTAGGCCAAATGTGCGCCTACCATACCCGTAGCGCCGGTTATGAAAATTTTCATGCCACGAAGGTAAGTTATTTGAGATTTGATTGTTAGTGCGAATTACACCCCCTCCCCAAGCGCTTTGCGCTTGGTACTCCCCTTGGCAGGAGGAGAGATAAAATTCTTTTCCACTCCCCTCCTGCCAAGGACGGGAATGAATTGCTGATGCAAAAAGCATCAGCAAACAAGGGGAGGTGTAATGTTTTAAATTGCTTCAGAACTCCTAGCAAACAACACTTTACACCCTCTTAACTATTCCTTATTGCCCCATAGCACAAAATCTCAATAAAAAGCGTACCTTTGCACCCGTTTTAAAATACAGAATGGAACAAATACGCAACATAGCAATTATTGCTCACGTTGACCACGGTAAAACTACATTGGTTGACAAAATTTTACATCAAACCAAACTTTTCCGCGAGAACCAGCAGACAGGTGAGTTGATACTTGATAACAACGACCTTGAACGCGAGCGTGGTATTACCATTTTAGCTAAAAACGTATCGGTACGTTACAAAGGCGTTAAAATTAACATCATTGACACCCCTGGTCACGCTGACTTTGGCGGTGAGGTTGAGCGTGTACTAAACATGGCCGACGGTGTTATTCTTTTAGTTGACGCGTTTGAAGGCCCTATGCCCCAAACACGTTTTGTATTGCAAAAAGCACTTTCGCAAGGCAAAAAAGCTATTTTGGTTATTAATAAAGTGGATAAGCCAAACTGCCGCCCTGACGAGGTTCATGATAAAGTTTTTGACTTGTTCTTTAACCTTGAGGCTACTGAAGACCAGTTGGATTTTCCAACCGTTTTTGGTTCGTCTAAACAAGGCTGGATGGGCCCAAGCTGGCAAGAGCCAACCGGCGATTTTACCCACCTTTTGGATGTGGTAATTGATAAAATTAAACCACCGGTAATTACTGAGGGTACTCCGCAATTGCAAATTACCTCGTTAGACTTTTCGACCTACACAGGCCGTATTGCCGTAGGCCGTTTAACCCGTGGCACACTTAAAATTGACCAACCAATATCATTAGTAAAACGCGACGGTAAAATCATTAAATCGCGCATTAAAGAACTTTACCTGTTTGAAGGTTTAGGCAAAGTAAAAGTAGACGAAGTGATAGCCGGCGATATTTGCGCCGTTACCGGGATTGAAGGCTTTGAAATTGGCGATACCATTGCCGATTTTGAAAACCCTGAGGCTTTAACGCCAATTAATATTGACGAGCCTACAATGAACATGCTTTTTACCATTAACAACTCACCGTTTTATGGTAAAGAGGGCAAGTTTGTAACATCGCGCCACTTGCGCGACCGCTTGTTTAAAGAGCTGGAGAAAAACCTTGCCATGCGTGTTGAGGAAACTGATAGTGCCGACTCATACTTAGTATATGGCCGTGGTATCCTCCATTTATCTATCCTTATAGAAACCATGCGCCGCGAGGGTTATGAAATGCAAATTGGCCAGCCGCAGGTTATTATAAAAACCATTGACGGCAAGAAATGTGAGCCGATTGAGATTTTAACGGTTGACGTACCTGAAGCCGTTGCAGGCAAAGTTATTGAGTTGGTAACCCAACGCAAAGGCGATTTGCTTATAATGGAGCCTAAAGGCGACTTACAACACTTAGAATTTGAAATACCTGCCCGTGGTATTATAGGTTTACGTAACAACGTACTTACCGCTACCGCAGGCGAGGCTATTATGGCCCACCGTTTTAAAGGCTACGAGCCTTGGAAAGGCACTATACCTGAGCGTATAAACGGTGTATTGATTGCTAAAGAAAAAGGTACTGCTGTACCTTACTCTATTGATAAATTGCAAGACCGTGGCTCTTTCTTTGTTGACCCGGGCGAGGAAATTTATGGCGGACAGGTTATTGGCGAAGGCATACGTGCCGGCGACTTGGTGGTAAACATTACCGGCGAGAAAAAGCTAACCAACATGCGTGCCAGCGGTACAGATGATAAAACCCGTATTGCACCGGCCATTAAATTCTCGTTAGAGGAGGCTATGGAATACATACAAAAAGATGAGTATGTAGAGTTGACTCCAAACAGCCTACGTGTACGTAAAATTTACCTAAACGAAGAAGACCGTAAACGTAACTCACGTCAACTGTCGTAATAATTTTACTCTCCCTTTAATTAAAGGGAGTACCTCGCGAAGCGAGGGGAGGGATTTTTCTCCGATAAAATACAAATCCCCGCTGCTTAATTGCAGCGGGGATTTTTTTTAACCCAGGCTTTTAGTATAGGGTTAAAATTAAAACATAGCGACCGGATTAGGTCAAATAAAAAAGCCCCGCTACTTTGGCAGTAGCGAGGCTTAAATTTTATAGTTTACAAGCTATTTAGTGCCTGCAATAGCGTTTAAATGGTCGCGGGTAAGGGGTTTGTTAATGTATTTTAACACGCTGGGTGTTTTAAGTGCTTTCTCTTGGTCTTGCGGGTTTAACGATGTTGTTAAAAACACAATTTTGATAGCCTCTTTTAACTCGGTGCCAAGTTTTTGAAACTCTTCAGCAAACTGAAAGCCATCCATTATAGGCATGTTAATATCAAGAAATATAATGTTGGGTATAAGTTCTTTAGGGAATACACCGTTGCGGTCAAAATTTTTCAAAAATTCTAACGCGCTTTTGCTGCTGGTATGCACGTAAACATTTTCTGCAAAGTTGCACCCCTCTATCATCTTTTGGTTGATAAAGTTGTCTATCTCGCTGTCGTCAATTAGCATTACGTTGCGGTATGATGATTGAGGTTTTTTTACTGCCATAATTATATTAGCTTTTAGCGATGCTATGTTACAAATTTATTTTAAATATCAAAAGCCCTGTTAAAGCTGCTTTAAGCTGGGCAAATATAGCGTGAAAACTGAGCCTACACCGGCTTCCGACGTAAAATTAATATCACCATGCAACTTTTCAACGGCCTTTTTAACCATATACAAGCCTAAACCCGAGCCGGTAGAGCGGTCGTTTCCGCGAAAAAACATATCAAAAAGCTTGCCTTGCATTTCTTTAGGTGTGCCACAGCCATTGTCTGAAACACTAATAACCACGCCATTTTTGTGGTTATGAGCCTCTATCATAGCATAGGGTTTAACGGCCCGTGTATTGGTATATTTTACTGCATTGTCCAGCAGGTTTTGTATGGCCGATGTTAGCAATGTTTCATCCGTTACCAAATCGTCGGTAATGTCAATACGCGTCATAATATTCACATTTCCGTTTTGGGTTGAGCTTTTTACGCTGTCGGCAATGCCGCTTACCAGTTTCTCCAAATCTACCTTTTTAAATAACGGTGTTGAGTGTGTTACCTTCGATATGCGCAGCAAATCATTCAATATCATATCCAGCCTTGCGGTGCTCTCGCGTATGTATGCCAGGTAGCGTTTAGCGGCTTCGTCGGTTACTTCATCTTCTGCCAGTTGCGTAAGCCCCAGTATTGATGCCAATGGACCTTTTAAATCGTGCGTAGCTTTATATACAAAGGTATTTAGCTCGTCATTCTTTTCGCGCAACTGTAGCTCGGTATCTTTTAAAGTAGTTACATCGTTTACGTTTGCCACATAATACAGCAGTTTGTTGTATTCATCCAGCACGGGCAACAATGTTAAAAAGTTCCAAAATGTTGTGCCGTCTTTACGGTAGTTTAATACCTCACCCTGGTAACCATCGCTCGTGGCAATTGCGTTTCTAATGCTTGTTATAGCATCCCGGTCGGTATCAACACCAAATAAAAAGTCGTGGTTTTTAAATATTACGTCTTCTTCGGCAAAGCCTGTTATCTCGTAAAAAGCTTGGTTGGCATATATAATAGGCGCGCCATTTTTAGTAGGGTCAATAATTAGCTTACCACTTACCGATGCTTCTAAGGCACGCTCGCGCAAATGCAATTCCTGGCGGGCAGCATACTCATCAGTAACATCACTCAAGTTTAGTACAATGGCGTTAACAACAGGGTCGTTTAGCAAGTTGGTGGCTTTGCCCTCAAAACGGCGCCAACCGCCCTTTTTACTGCTTAGCTTAAACTCAATATTTACAGTGGTGTCCGTCTTTTTTATAAGCTTGGCCAGTGTGCGGCTTACCTCATCATAATCGCCCTCGTGGGTAAAGTTTAGCAGTTGCTCATTCACCAGCTCGTGCGGGCGATAGCCTAAGCTTTTGGTAACCGATGGAGCTGCGTAGTTTATACGGCCATCATCGCCTACAAGAAAAATAAGCTCGGCGCTTTTTTCAATTAACGCACGGAAACGTTTTTCGCTGGCTACTAAATTTTGATCAGATATATGTTTTTCAATAATAGCGGCAGCCAATAGTTTAAGGCGTTCTATTATTTCAAAATCTATTTGAGTAGGTTTTAAACCTGTTTTGTAATACGCAATAAAACAGCCCAGCGGCCTGTTGTGGCTTGATAAAATGGGGAATGAGTAAATAGTATCTATCCCCACTTTTTTGCCCTCGCTTCGCACAGTATCCCAACCTACAGTAAACATTTTGTCAAGCGTTGTACTGCTTGGGCCGTTAAGTATAATGGGCGTATTTAACTTAGGTGGAACATTGCAAATGCCTTCGGTATTTTCAATAAACTGTAGGGGCAATGTGGGCGCTGCCAAGTAGTGCAAAACATTATCGGGCTGCTTGCATACCATTACTGAGCATAGCATGCCCTGCCCCAATTTCTCTACTTTTTTTATCAGGTTGCGAAATGAATCTTCAAACGACTGTCCTAAGGCTTGCTCTGCCAACACTTGTTTTTCGGCCTCCAGCAGGTTCATCATACGACGCTTGTTGGTAATGTCTCGCGCACTAACAGATATGCCCGTAACACGGCCATTGGCATGCACAGGGTTAAAGGTAAATTCCGCAAAAAATTCGCGCTCCTCTATCAGGTAGCGTTTTACTTCAGTAAACTGCTCACCCTCCATAGCACGGTTGTATAAAAAGCTCCATGCATCAAAGGTTTTGGGGTGAATAGTTTGCGCTATATAATCGCCTTTTTGGGGTACACGCCCTGTTTTTTTGCTTACAGTGCGGGTAAATTTTTTGTTGAATGCTACCAGCTTAAACCGGGTGTCAACCATCCAAATAGTATTGGGCGAATTATCAATAACGGCGCGTAAGCTGGCGCTATTATTTACCGCTTCGGCCTTGGCTTTTTCAATTTCATTAAAAAGCAAGGCACGCTCTAAGGCTTTATGTATAGCCCGTTCAAGCAAAATAGGCTCAAGGCGTTCCTTCTCAATAAAATCTTGCGCTCCGTTGCGTATAGCTTCAATACCAATATGGTAATTGCTGGTTGATGAAAGAATAACTACCGGCGCAAACGGATGCTTTTTTGAAAACGTAGCATAGGTGTTTACGTCGTCGCTATCGGGCAGGCCCAAATCTAGCAACACCAATGTAGCTTGGTTTTTTTCATGCCAGGCAATAGCATCGCCTAAGCACGTAAAATGCTGAACATTGTAGCTTTTATATTCCCCCTCACTTAACGCCTGCTTAATTCTAAAAGCATCAATTTCATTGTCTTCTACTAAAAGTAAACATTTTTCCATAGGCCATAGGGCGTGTTGGGTAATGACAGCGTTTATACTCCTTTACATTAATCTTCTAATCCGGTAACGTATTCTTTTAACTCGTCAACAATGCCCAAAAGCCTGTCGGTAGAGGTGTCTAACAACGGTTTAATGGCTAAATTATCTACCTCCTCTTTCGACTGCCTTTCAATGTTTTTCAGCCGTTCTAAATCTTGCCCGTTTACGCCAATGGCTACCAGTGTGCCTTTAAGCTTGTGCGTAAGGCTGCTTAGCTGGTTTAGCTGGCCCCGGTTGTAGGCTAAGTTCATCTCGCCCAATAACTGTGGCGCCTGCATAATAAACATGCCCAACACTTCGCGTATTGCTACGTTGTTTCCGTGTAGCAAGTCTTCCAAATAAGTAAGGTCTACCTTACCGTTAGCAACAATCTTTCCCATAACATCCTGTTTTGGTTCGCTAATCTGCCTGTTTTGTAATACATACTGCTTTTGCAGTTCTACAATACGTTCTTCCAGTATTTTTTTATCAAAAGGCTTAGATATGTAAGCATCCATGCCTGCCTCAATGTATTTTTCCCTATCGCCTTTCATGGCGTGTGCCGTCATAGCAATAATGGGGGTATGTGTGCCGTTCTTAGCATCAATAGCCCTAATATGGTAGGTAGCTTCCATACCATCCATTTCGGGCATTTGTATGTCCATTATTATCATATCAAACTGCTCAAGCGCAAAGCGGTCAATGGCTTGTTTGCCATTTATTACTGTTTCAACCCGGTAGCCCATTTTCTCAACCACACGGGCGGTAAGCATGCGGTTAATGTCATTATCTTCAACCACCAAAACTTTAAGGGGCGATGTCATAGCCTCAATCAATTTCGATTCGATGCGAATGCCCGGCTGCTGGGTTAAATAGCCTGTTTTTGGCGGAAGTTTAGTTGCAATAGCAGCAATATCGGCTGTTACTAGTGGCCGTGGCAATATGCTAAAGCCCACCTCTTCTAATGCATCTTTCAGCTCATTATCAATTTTGCGGCTAATGGCTAATACTTTGTATACGTCCCTATATTCGGGCCTGTTCAGCTTCTCTGCCAGCGATACCAGTATTTTTTCGTCCTCGCCAATATCAATAAGCAAAATATTTTGGTTGCTGTTGTTTACCATTTGGGCTACCTCCACAGCCTCTACCGCTATACATTGTAGGTTTGCTATATCGGCAATGTTTTGATAGGTACTGGTTTTAAGGCTATTATCGGTGTAAGTGTATAGCCTGATATGTTTAAAATCGGGCAATACATCAACAGGAAGAGAACTTATTTTTAGTTTTAATGAGAAGATAAATGTGCTGCCTTTGCCGGGGTCGCTTATAACTTTTATGCGGCCTTTCATTTGCTCGGTTAAGCGCTGCGCAAGACTTAAGCCAAGGCCAGTGCCTTGGTATACACGCTTGTGGCTATCGTCAATTTGGGCAAACGCCTGAAAAATAAATTCCTGTTTATCATGCGGAATGCCAATGCCACTATCCGTTACGGTAAATTTAATTTCAGCAACATCATCGGTATTATCTACCAATTCTGCTTTAAACCAAACAGTGCCCCTATCGGTAAACTTAACAGCATTGCCCAGTATGTTTGTTACCACTTGGCTAACGCGCACAGGGTCGGCAAACAATAGGGCCGGTATACGGCTATCAATGGTGTAATGAAAATCTAAATTCTTTTGGTACGCCAAAGTACCTTCAGCTTTTATAGCTGCGTTTATGGTATCGTAAATATTAAAATCAACCGGAAACAATTCAAACACGCCCGATTCAATTTTAGAATAATCGAGTATGTCGTTTATTACATGCAGTAGGTTTGTACCTGAGTCGCGCACGTAGCCAAGGTATTCGCGCTGCTCATCGTTCAAGGGGCTTTCCAGCGTTAAGTCTGTCATACCCAAAATGGCATTAAGCGGGGTACGAATTTCGTGACCCATATTGGCCAAAAATTGCGACTTAGCGCGGCTGGCTTCTTCGGCCATATCCTTGGCTTTTTTAAGCAGCACTTCTTTTTGCTTGCGGGCTGTAATATCGCGAGACATGCCTAAAAAGCCTGTTATATTTCCATGCTTATCGCGCAGGGTGCTTACTGTTACCAAAGCGGGGTGTTGGCTTCCATCTTTTCTTAGGTAGGTGCGTTCAGCCGTTTCGGGCATGCCCCTAAGCGGGCGTTGTGTTAGCACATCTAAATTAGGGGCTACGGCAATGCCAAATTCATGGCTAAGTTTAATGGCTTCGGCCTCCAATTCCTCTTGCAACAAAAGTATGGCGGGGCTATTTTTGCCCACCATTTCATCGGCAGTATAGCCAAACATCTCTTCGGCCGCTTTGTTAAAAAGGGTAAATGTACCATGCACATCGCAGCTCATAATAGCGTAAGACGATGCTCCTAAAATATTATTTTGCAGCTCGTGCACCTCAAAAAGCTGTTCATCTTCCATTACCTTTTCGGTAATATCTTCCGACACACCTAAAACTAATTTTACTCGTCCGTCTTTGCTGCGCTCAAATACTTGCGAATGGTTGCGAACCCAAACATACTCTTCGGCAGCATTTTTTATACGGTAAATGGTTTCAACGGCTTTATCTTCCTTCGATTTTAATAGTGTAAGTGCATTTTGCTCTACCGTTTTTAAATCTTCGGGATGTATGTTCCGGCGCAAAAATGGTGTGTTAATTGCTTTTACCTTAGCCTCGTCATAGCCCATCCACGTAAACATTTTATCGTTTGAGTAGATAACGGCATCCGTATTTACATCATAAATATAAATAAGGTTGTGGGTCATTTCGGCAATGCGGGTAAAAAGGTTTTGCCTTTCTTCGGCCTTAAGGTTATCGGCCCTTTTTTGCCTGGCAAGGTATAATATGCAAAATGTAATGCAGGCTACAGATGCTATAAACAACACCCTGAAAACAATTATTTTCAAATCGGGCGAAAGTTCTTCCAACCCAATAACGTTATAATCAATTACCCCAAGCAAATAGTAAGCTGCAATTGGCAGCATAATAAAAAATATGGTACGCGGTATTTTTGTTGATTCGAACATAACAAGAGGAGCCACTGCTAAAGTGGTAATTACCAGTGCTATGCTTTTATGGTCGCCAATGGAAGTAAAAAAGCCAAACATGGATGCGTTGGCAAGCAACAGGCCTATAATTTTAGATGCCTCCACTTTTTTAAAGGCAGAAAGTACCAAGCACACACCAAAAATAATGGCCGCTACTCCTTCAAAAATAAACAGCTTATATGCTTGTTGATAGTAAAACAAACTGGCCAAGAAAATTGATAGCGCCAGTGATACCACAATCAGATTATTTGTTACCACCGTTTTGCGGTTGTACTCATCGCTCCTCTTTGCATTGTACCCTATGGTTCCAATACGCCCAAATATGTTTCTATTCTTTCCCACAGCCATTACTTTGCTACCAATCTGAGTTGTTAAAATTATCCATGTTGTAAAATACCTGTTTTAGTAACATTGTACGTAATAATACCCGTGTAAGATTTCAACAACTTTTAGCACAACTTACTAGCACACAAAACCAATAATAGCAAGGGTTTAACCTTTTGCGTACAACTACCTGTTTACAATTTTAGCCTAAAATGTGAGGTAAGAAATACCAAATAGTGATAGTATTGGCTAAAAAAAGTGAATAAACAGCCTGTTAGCATATCATAGGGCTACGGTTTGTAATAAAGTTTAAATTTGTCCGTTTTTTAAAAGGAGAGTTATGAGGTTGATTTTGGTACTTGTGCTCATTTACTTGCTAATACGCACGTTTATGAACTACATTTTGCCTTATATGATAAAAGGCGCTGTTGCCCAAGCGGAAGAAGAGGCTAAACGACAAAAAAATAAAGTAAAAGAAGGAACACATATTACCCATATACCACCCAAAAAAGAAGGTTTTGACGGTGGAGAGTATGTTGATTACGAAGAAGTTAAATAACCTAACGATATAAGATGAATAATTTCAACTTTAAAAAGCTAATACCCCACCTGGTGGCTATTGTCATTTTTTTGATAGTAACCTTTGCCTACTTAAACCCCTTACTTAAGGGCAAGGCCATTAAAATGAGTGATATATCAAACTACCAGGGTATGTCGAAAGAGTTGGCCGATTTTCGCGAAGCCAATAATGAGGAGGCCCTTTGGACCAACTCTATGTTTAGTGGTATGCCTGCTTTTCAAATATCGGTGGCTTACCCTAGCAACTTGCTAAAGTATATTGACCAATTGTTTATGCTTTACCTGCCCCGCCCCGCCGATTATTTGTTTTTGTGCATGCTGGGTTTTTATTTTTTAATGTGTGTACTTAAAGTAGACCGTTGGCTTGGGGTTGTAGGCGCTATAGCTTATGCTTTGTGCAGTTACTACATTATATCGCTTGAGGTTGGGCATACCTCTAAAGCCCATGCTATAGCGTATATAGCACCGGTGTTGGCATCGTTTATTATAACCTACAGAGGCAAATACTTACTTGGCGGGGCGCTAACAGCCCTGTTTTTGGGTTTACAGTTGTATTGCAACCACTTGCAAATAACCTATTATACCGTAATGCTTATTGGCATTTATGTGTTGTTTGAAGCCTTTGGCGCCATTAAAGAAAAAACAACTGTTAACTTTTTAAAAGCATCGGCAGTGGTATTTGCAGCCGGTTTATTAGCGGCTTTACCCAACATTGGCAACCTTTGGTTTAGCTACGATTATGGTAAATATACCACCCGTGGCAAATCTGAACTTACCATTCCATCGCCGGCTGATATACAGGACAAAGAAAAAGCGGCAAAAAATAACCAAACAGGCGGCCTTCCGCGCGATTATATAACCGGCTGGAGCTACGGCGTTGGCGAAACTTTTACCCTGCTTATACCAAACTTTAAAGGTGGCGAAACCGAAGGTATTTCTCCTAACCATAAAGAGGCACTGAAAAAAGTTGATGCCCCCTACAAAAAACAAATAGCCCAAAGCAACGCCTACTTTGGCGACCAACCCTTTACCGCAGGCCCAACCTATGCCGGCGCCATCATTATATTCTTATTTGTAATGGGTGCTTTATTTTACAAAGGCCGCTTAAAATGGGCACTACTAATTGCTACCGGCATTTCTATAATGTTTGCATGGGGCAGCAATTTTCAAGGCCTTTCAGACTTTTTA
>JANOCJ010000005.1:0-2951 GCA_031412115.1 Flavobacteriales bacterium | reverse complement strand
CATAGTGGCAGGGTGGCCTATTAATGATTCCACACCGCCCAAAGATTCGGCTAACGAAAATAAGTGGGTTGATTTCATTACACGCAAGGCTTCGTCCACACTATCATTTTTTAGGGTGAATGATACCATGCCGCCAAAATCACGCATTTGCTTTTTAGCAATCTCATGCCCGGGGTGGCTTGGCAAACCGGGGTAATACACCTTATCAACCTTAGGGTTGTTCACTAAAAAATCAGCAACCTTACGGGCGTTTTCGCAATGGCGTTCCATACGCAAATGCAGCGTTTTAGTACCGCGCAATACAAGGAAACAATCTTGCGGGCCCGGGTTGGTACCGGTGCTGTTTAGTATAAAAGCCAGATCGTTGTAAAGGGCCTCGTTATTAGTGCCCAAAAAGCCCATTATCACATCGCTATGGCCCGATAGGTATTTGGTAACCGAATGCATCACTATATCAGCTCCCATATCAATAGGGTTTTGCAAAAATGGCGATGAAAAAGTATTATCAACCGCAACCAATGCACCGGCTTTTTTGCCAATGGCTACTACGGCTTCAATATCAATAATATTTAATAGTGGGTTGGTTGGTGTTTCTACCCAAAGTAGTTTAGTGGCGGGCGTTATAGCGGCTTCAATAGCAGCCAAATCCGTCATAGGCACAAAGGTAAATTTGATACCATACTTTTCAAACACACGGATAAACAGGCGGTAGCTACCACCATATAAATCGTTGGTAGATATTACCTCATCGCCGGGGTTAAGCATTTTTATAACGGCATCAACAGCGCCCATGCCGCTAGAGAAGCATAAACCAAACTCACAATTCTCCAACGCTGCAATGTTTTGCTCTAATGCAAAGCGGGTAGGGTTTTTGCCACGGGCATAAGTAAATTTTTCGTAGCGCGGGTCGCGGTCTATAGACTGTACGTAGGTAGATGTTTGGTATATGGGCGTCATAATGGCGCCGGTGGTAGGGTCAGGTTCCTGCCCCGCGTGAATGGCTTTGGTTGCAAATTTCATGGTTTAAAATTAGCGAATTAGCCAATAAGCGAATAAGCGAATGCCTATAAGATATTAACCGCAAAGGGCGCAAAGGTTAACGCATAAACACAAAGGTTAGTTCCGCGATTTTTTCCACCTCTTATGCGTCCAAAGCCAGTAACGTGGGTCTGCTTTTAGGATTTCCTCCAGCCTGCGGACATACGCCTCGGTAATTTCATTCTCCTTTGTTTGGGTAGGTTCTTCAAACATAAGCTCAAAATTGGCATTGTAGCGGCTGCGACCCAGCTTCTGTATATCTACATAAAATATAACGCTGTTGGATGGAATGGCGTGGCGCTCAGGCCCACGAAAGAAAGGCGTGTCCTGGTTTAGAAAGGTTGTCCAATAGGCCATATCAATGTTACTGGGGGTTTGGTCGGCAACAAAAGCAGTAAGGGTATATTGGTTTTTATAGCGTTCAAAATAAGCGGCGGTATCTTTCATGGGGTACATTTCCAGCCCAAACTTTTGCCGCGATTTTAGCAAGGCGCGTTCCATCACCTTATCGCTAACGGGCTTGTACATACCAAAGTTTTTAATTTTGATATGCAAACCCATAGACATGCCTGCCCATTCCCAGCTATTGTAGTGTCCCGTAATTATAATGATGTTACGGTTTTGGTTATGGTACTTATCCAGTAAATCAATATTAGTGGTAGTAAAGCGGCGGCGCATTTCTTTTTCGCTAATGGTAAAACCTTTCAGGCTTTCCACTATCAAATCGGCTAAATGCTTGTAGCTGGCTTTTGCTATGGCTTTTATCTCTTGCGGAGATTTTTCGGGAAATGATTTTTCCAGATTGGTTTGCACCACCTTTTTGCGGTAGCCAAATATGTAATACAGAAAAATGTATAGTACATCGGCCAACCTGTGCAATACCCACATGGGCAGCACCGATAGGGTATATAAAATACCTAAGGCTATGTATGTACCAAGTTTTTTCATCCCGCGTAGCGGAAACGAAAGTACGGAAATTGTTAACTCTCCCGCGGCACAAGCCGTATTCCACTCAAGCAACTTACAATGGCAACAGCCCTCTCTTAATATTAGGCGTTGCTACAAGTTAAATGTTGATTTTAATTATTCGGAGTATTTGTCTGCCGACAGCCTTACTTTTTTCTTGATAAAAAAGTAAGCAAAAAATCAAGGGCTGTCATTTCTCCCCGACCTGCTACGGGGCGTTTCACTAAACCGCGCAAACTAGTCGCTTCGCGACGTCGAACAGCGCGCGCTTTGTCCACCTTCGGCGGACACGCTCACTTTCCTTGCAGGTGCCCGTTTCGAAATGAAGGCCCATCCTGCTTGCGCCCGACGTTGATAAGTCCGTTTAATCTGTGCGTGGGGTTTGTTCCGCAAAATTTTGTGTGGACCTGAAAATTTCGCATGGTTGTGCGGATGGCGCACGAAGTGCCCGCCCGGATGAATGGCTTCATCCATTCGGACGGGCAAGGCGAAATTGAAGGTCGGTAATTTTGCGGTGATTTTCTTTGCTTACTTTCTTTGATCTAGCAAAGAAAATAAGTCCCCGAAGGGATGCAATTAAAATCCAAATTTAACTGTTACAGCACCAATACTAAGAGATGGCTGGGGGAGAGTTAAAAAAAACTGTCTTATTGTTACTGAGTAATAACCAGCCTTTTTACAAAGCGGTTACCATCAACAATAAGTTGCAGCATATATATGCCCGATGAAGGAAAATCGGCAGCGCTTAGGTTAATTTGGTTGATGCCTGAGAATGAGTTGCCTTGGTAAACAACCTTCACTTCTTTGCCCAGCATATCAAACAAACGCACATCAACCTTTGCTTTGGCTATAAGGTTGTACGATACCAACACATCGCCACCCGAAGGGTTTGGATAGGTTGTAAAGTTTAAGTTATCGGCAATGGCTTGGTCAATACCCGTTGGGCT
>JANOCJ010000004.1:0-19063 GCA_031412115.1 Flavobacteriales bacterium | reverse complement strand
GTCACCCTGCATATTGGGGTGGCGGGCGCGCTCTTCCCACATGGCGCTTTCGTCAAACTTTACAATAGGGCCTTCTCGGCGATGGTTGTTCTCAATTAAAACCTTGTCAAAATGCTCCTCAAAAGCGTATGTGCCGTAGCTTTTACCGTTTACTTCCAGCTCAACAAATTTATAGCGTGGGGCAATAATTCCTTCCTCGCGCATGGCTTCCATATAAAACCATTCGTGTATATAATTGCGGGTAGAGGGATGTTGCAGCGAGAAACGTTGTATGCCCCAAACGGCCACACTATCGCCCATTGCCACACGTAGCGATGGTGTTTTGCGTGAGGCATGGTCGGCCCAATCGCCTTTCAGGCGTATTTCAGCGGCTGCGTTTTTAGTTTCTTTGTAGGTAACCGTAGCCTTAAAATCCTGCTTAAATTTATCATCTATAACACCCGCCATTCGTGCCGAATCGGTATAGGCCAGAATGATATTCCAGTCTTTTTCATCAACTGTAAGGCTTATCTTTTCAAAGCCCGTTTTGCCACTTGCACTATTTTGCGCACGCTGAAATATGGGGTTGATGTAGTTGCCTACAATGCCATAGCGCTGGATAATAATGCCGGCAGCTAAGCCGCCAATAATCAACAAGGTGTATTTAAGCCAAGGGCGCATGGGGGTAAAGATAATCCCTATACGCTATAAGCTACAAGCTATCAGCTAATAAAATCAAACCCTGTATAAGGCACCAAAGCAGCAGGTATTTTAATACCATCGGGTGTTTGGTGGTTTTCTAGCAAAGCCGCTACAATGCGGGGCAGTGCCAAGGCAGAGCCGTTTAATGTATGGGCCAGTTTGGTTTTACCATCGGTATCTTTAAAACGCAGTTTTAGGCGGTTTGCCTGAAAGGTTTCGAAGTTAGAAACCGAGCTGCACTCCAACCAACGCTGTTGCGCGGTAGAATAAACCTCAAAATCGTACGTGCAAGCCGATGCAAAGCCCATATCGCCGCCACATAGGTGCAGTATACGGAAAGGCAGTTCCAACTTGGTAAGCAAGCCTTTTACATGCTCTTTCATCTGCTCTAAAGTGTCGTAGCTTTTATCGGGGTGTTGTATTTGTACAATCTCCACCTTATCAAACTGGTGTAGGCGGTTTAAGCCGCGCACATGGGCACCGTATGAACCTGCTTCTCTGCGGAAACAAGGCGTGTAGCCCATACTCATAATTGGGAACTGGTCGGCCTTTACTATTACATCTCTAAACATGTTGGTAATAGGTACTTCAGCGGTTGGTATCAGGTATAAATCATCAACCGTAGCGTGGTACATTTGGCCTTCTTTATCGGGCAACTGGCCGGTGCCAAAACCTGATGCAGCATTCACCATTAGCGGCATTTGGAATTCGGTATAACCCGCAGCACCCGCTTCATCTAAAAAAAAGTTGATTAACGCACGCTGCAAACGCGCGCCTTTGCCGGTGTATACCGGAAAGCCCGCACCTGTAATTTTATTGCCCAGTTCAAAATCAATCAGGCTGTATTGGGTAGTTAGCTCCCAGTGGGGTTTAGCACCTTCGTGCAATATAGGTATTTCGCCATGCTCAAATACGGTAATGTTCTCCTCGGGTGTTTTGCCTTTAGGCACAAATAGGGCAGGGGTGTTTGGCAAGCTAACCAATAGGTCGTAAATTTTAGCTTCCAGTTCATCGGCCTCTACTTGCAATACTTTTTCGCGCTCTTTTAAGTCAGCCGTTTTAGCTTTTAATGCGTTAGCCTCGTCGGTTTTGCCGCTTTTAAATAGGTTGCCAATTTCTTTAGCTAAGCTATTAGCTTCTGCCAGGGTCGATTCCAACTCCGTTTGCTTTTTCCGTTTTTCAATGTCGGTAGCGGCTATGGCATTAACAGTTTCGGTAGCATCAAGCCCACGTATAGCAAGGCGTTCAATGGCTTCGTCTTTATTTTCGCGTATGTATTGCAGGGTAATCATGGGGCAAAAGTAATGATGAATTATTAATTATGAGTTATGAGAAGCCCTCACCCGCTTCACTTTGTTCAGTACCCTCTCCCCTCGGGAGAAGGGGTTAGGGAATGAGGGAAAACAAAAAAGCCCCGACAGTGCCGGGGCTTTCCAATATTGTTAGCGGTAAATGCTTACGCTTGGGCTCCGTTGTCTACAAAAGGAACAACCGAAACAAACGATTTGCCTTCAGCTTTTTTGCGGAACTGAACGGTACCATCAACCAAAGCAAACAAAGTATGGTCTTTACCAATACCTACGTTTAAGCCCGGGTGGTGTTTAGTGCCACGCTGACGTACAATAATGTTACCAGAGATGGCTGCTTGGCCACCGTATATTTTAACGCCTAAGCGTTTGCTGTGCGATTCACGTCCGTTTTTAGAACTACCGACGCCTTTCTTATGTGCCATGGGTTATAAAATTTTATGCGTTATGCTGTGATACCTACAATTTGAATACGAGAAATAGATTGGCGGTGGCCATTCCATTTTTGGTAGCTTTTACGGCGTTTCTTTTTAAAGATAATCACCTTGTCTGCTTTGTCGTGGTTTAAAACCGTAGCTGAAACCGATGCGCCGCTAATGGCAGGTGCACCTACAGTTACTGTTCCGGCGTTGTCAATTAACAACACGTTGTCAAACGTAAGTGAGTCGCCTTCCTTAGCATCTAAGCGGTTAACAAACAACTTTTGGTCTTTCTCTACTTTATATTGGTGTCCACCAATGGTTACTATTGCGTACATATTAAATAGTATTAAGCCCTAAATAAGGGGACGCAAAGGTAACAAACTTTTGTTAATAACAAATAGGTGGGCTAATTTTTTTGTGAGGAGATGCAAATATACTGTTTTTCAATGGTCAAACAACGAGAAATGTAACTGAAAAACAGTTTGTTAGCATCTTTGATTTAACATTAGGTTAACATTGGCCTTTTTGCTTTAGCTTTGCTATAAACACCTAATTTACAATACCATGAAAAAACCTTTACTCCTTATTCTACTGGCATTTTTTGCGTTTAGCGCAAAACTCAACGCTCAGGCATGCCCCGGCAACGTGGTAACCACCAACCCGGCATTTGCATCGGGCCTAACAGGCTGGAGCCAATATGGCACCACCACCACGGCTACCACATTAACGGCTACCAATGGTTGCTTAAACAATTTTTTAGCACTTCAAGCTACTAATAATAGCGATGTTGGGATAAGCCAGCCGGTAACTATAAAACAAGACAGTTGCTATGACCTTTGCTATTGTGTTGAATTTCCATTTGTTGGGGCTTTATTCAATACAAAGTTGGTTATAGCTGCCACCAATGGTAGTGTTACCTCTGCTCAATTGCTGAGCGGTGCGTTTACTGCTTCGCAGGCACAAATTATTGATGTTATTACCGGCAATAATGGCTTTGCGCCAATAACGCAATGCCCACCTTCATTTACAGCTACAGGCAATTTTACCACCTTGGTTATTGTTAACCAAACTATTGGTAATTTGGGTACTGATGTTAGGGTTGATAATGTTTGCTTGCTAAGTAGAACATGCCCTAACTCATGTGCAGGTTCGGGTTTAGTACCTGGTTTTACTTACACCCAAGGCCCGGGATTGCAAATTAACTTTAACAATACATCAACGGTAAATTTAGGATACACTATGTCGTTTAGTTGGGATTTTGGCGACCCGGGTTCGGGCCCGCTTAATACTTCTATTCTTACTAATCCTAATCATCTTTATCCCGCACCGGCTATTTACTTTGTTTGTTTATATGTTACCGTAATTGATCCCAACGGTGTAGCTTGTCCGCCTGATACCTTTTGTATAGATGTAATTGTGCAGACTGTAGGTGTTGATGAAAATGTTTCTTCATCCGTAGGCATCTACCCCAACCCGGCTACAAACCTTATTACCATTGCCGGCGCTACTAAGCCCGAAACGATAATGCTTGTTAATATGTATGGACAAACAGTTTTAAACGAGGGTATACAAGGCACAACAGTACTATTGCCTACTACTTTACCTGTAGGCATTTACTGGGCGATAATTGAAACGAGTAAAGGAAGGGCTATTAAGAAGTTAGTTATAAGTAGGTAACACTAGCAATATTAAATTATTGTAAGCCTGCGTAATTATTACGCAGGCTTACTTTTTACTACGCTTTACTTTAGTAAATTTACAAAAAACGCTACCGAATGAAAAAACCTCTACTATTTATTTTACTGGCCCTTTTTGCTATTAATGCTGAAGTGAGTGCCCAGCCATGCCCAACCAACCTGCTAACAAACTCAACCTTTAGTTCAGGCCTTACCGGCTGGAGCCAGTATGGAACTGTTAATTCGTCCGTTGTCCTTTCAGGCACAAATGGTTGTTTAAATAACTATTATATTTTACAGCCTACCAACAATAGCAATACCGGTATAAAACAGCCGGTAACCTTTAAAAAAGACAGTTGCTATAACTTATGTTATTGCTTTGAAATTCCAAATTCAGGTGGAGCGAGCTGCCAGCTTATTTTTGCTGCCATTACACCGGGTGTTACGGTTGCGCAACTGGTAGCCGGAACATTTACCCCTGCACAGGCACAAATTATTAGCCAGGTTAATACAACAACGCCCATAGCAGTAAACTACAATTGCCTTACCACCATTACAGCATCGGGCAACTTTACCGATTTTGTGGTGGTAAACCAAACGGTTGGCTCTTTTGGTTCAGATATATATGTAGACAATATTTGCCTAAAACGCGATACCTGCCAATTTAATTGTAACAACACCAACCCTGTGCCATTTTTTAGCTATACAGCCGTAGGCAATGTGGTTACTTTTACTAACACCAGCACAGTTACCCCGCCTTTTATGAGCTTAGGTTATAGCTGGAATTTTGGCGACCCGGGCTCAGGGGCAAATGATACTTCTACTGCTGTAAACCCAACGCATACTTACCCCGGCCCTGGCACGTATACCGCTTGCCTTAATGCTACAGCTATAGATCCTAATACAATTCCTATTTGCATTGATTCTATTTGCTTAGATATTGTTATTCCTGCTGTGGGTATTGATGAAAATATTTCTTCATCCGTAGGCATCTACCCCAACCCGGCTACTAATATGATTACAATTAAAGGCGAAGCCAAACCCGAAAGGATAATGCTTGTTAATATGTATGGACAAACAGTATTGAATGAAAGGCTGCAAGGCTCAACTGTGCAGTTGCCCGAATTGCCTGTAGGCATTTACTGGGCGGTGATTGAAACGAGTAAAGGAAGGGCTATTAAGAAGTTGGTAATAAATCATTAAGCACATTAAACCTTTTTTAATGATAACCGTCTTTTCTATATGAAAAGACGGTTATTTTTTGTTGCCCTGCTAGCACTATCATTTACAGGGTTTGCCCAAATTAATAATACCAATATATCTAACACAGCGCTTTTTGCAGGAGAGCCCTATATTGCTGTAAACCCCACCAACCCCAACAATATTGTTATAGCGTGGATGGCGTTAGACTTTTCTACCAATTTTAGAGTGGCTATTAAGTCAAAAGCCAGTTTTGACGGGGGTACTACATGGGCCAACCAAATTATTCAACCCCATTTTGGTCCGCAATGGGGTTCGGCCGACCCCAGTATGGCTTTTAAAAATGATGGGACATTATACCTAAGTTATATCGACTTCCGCGAGGTATCAGATTCCGGCGGGGTATATATTACCAAATCAACCAATGGCGGAGTGGCATGGTCGGCACCCATTAAGGTTTGGGATGCCAATACCGAAGACCCTACAAAACTACCATTGGACAGGCCTTGGCTGGTTATTGATAACTCGGGCACTGCCACCGATGGAAACCTATACATGACCACAAAGCCCGCCCCGTGGATACCTGCCCCCAACCGACCCTACTTTAAACGCAGCATAGATGGGGGCCAAACCTGGAGCAACTATCGTTACGTAGACACAACCGGCTATTTAGTTGGCAATACCATACAAGCCCCTATGGCACCCCTAACTGTTGCTGCCAACGGTACGTTATGTATAGCATACCCCAGTTATTTGGTTTCGCAGTCATTGTTGCCCAAAATGTTATTCGCCAAGTCAACCAATGGCGGGTTGGGTTTCCAGTACAGCGACATTTATTCGAGCACTACACCGGCAAATGATGATAATTACAAATTGGGATATAGACTAGGGGCAAACCCTGCCAATGCTAACCAAATGGCGTTGACATATATAGAAAATGTAAACGGCGACCCCGATATTTATTTGGTTACAACAAACAATGGTGGCCAAAGCTGGAACAACGCAGTAAGGGTAAATGACGATGACATAGGCAATGGCAAAGCGCAAGATATGGTTTGGCTTAGTTACAGCAATGATGGCAAATTGGTACTTACCTGGCGAGATAGGCGCAATGGCAATGGAACAGGCTTTTTTCAGCCCTCAGATACGTATTGCGCTGTATCAACAGACAATGGGGCAACATTTTCGCCCAACCTGCGGTTGAGCAATACAACGGCTGCTTTTGATTCTATCTTACTACAATCGGGTAATGATTTTATGAGCTGTGCTTTGGTAAACGATACCATATATAGCGCTTGGGGCGATGTGCGTACCGGTAATTTAAACATATTTTTTGCTAAAACAGCTATTAATAGTGCAACAGGTACTAACCCTATTGCTATTAACCCCGAAGATGAACCATTGGTTTTAGCATTTCCGAATCCGGCATCAAACAAACTTCAACTAAAATTGAGGGATAAAAGCCTAAAAGCTATTGATATTGCTATTTACAATACAGAAGGCCAACAAGTGCTTTTTAAAAGTTTAGCAAACCCTGCTGCAATAACTGAAATGGATATATCCAACTTGGTAAATGGGGTATACTATATGGCTGCTTTTAAAGGCAAGCAACTGTTGTCCACCCAAAAAATACTGGTGGCCAACTAAACCGTCTTTTTAATAATATAGGTAACAACACCCCAAACCTCAAACTTCATATTTTCGGTGATTTGGATGGGCTTGAAGCTCTCGTTTTCAGGCATCAGAAAAAGGTCGGTGCCTACCTTGGTAATGCGTTTTACGGTAAAGTCGCCATCAACTAAAGCAATAACAATGCTGTTGTTTTGTGGGTTAGCGGCACGGTCTACTATAAGTATGTCGCCGGCGCGTATGCCAGCATTTATCATCGATTGGCCCTTTACTTTTACGCAAAAGGTTGACGATGGGTGCTTTACCAAAAAGCTGTTAAGGTCTAACTCAGTCTCTACAAAATTTTCGGTAGGAGATGGAAAACCCGCCGAAACAGGCGTTTCAAACAAAGGTATTTTTACAGTCGCCTCGCTTTCACCGTCAAGGGTAAAAAACTCCAAATCGTTGTTCTTAGAAGTAAACATAGTTGTAAATATAGCTACTAGTTGGTAGTTGATGGTTTGCAGTTTGCAGTAGTTATTCACAATAACCGGTTGGTTAAAAGTTGTTTTTATCAATTTTTTCGGTTGACTTTTATAAAATTCTATTAAAAAAATCATTACTGCCAACCGCCAACTGCCAACTGCCAACTATCTTTGCGCCTATGACGATGATTGAAGAGCTCCGCTTGCGCGGGATGATACACGATGTAATACCCGGCACCGAGGAATTGTTAGAAAGCGGCAAAACGGCCGGCTATATTGGTTTCGACCCCACAGCGGCATCGCTGCACATTGGCAGTTTGGTGCAAATAATACTATTAATGCACCTGCAAAAGCACGGCCATAGGGCTATTGCCCTTGTGGGTGGCGCTACGGGTATGATTGGCGACCCGTCGGGCAAATCGGAAGAGCGTAATTTTTTAAGCGAAGAAGCTATTCAGCACAATGTGGACGGCATACAAGCGCAACTGGCTAAATTTTTAAGCTTTGAGGGCGAGAATGCTGCCGAGATTGTAAACAACGCCGACTGGTTTGGCAAAATGGGCTTCTTAGAGTTTTTGCGTGAGGCCGGTAAGCTTATTACCGTTAACTATATGATGGCCAAAGATTCGGTGCAAAAGCGTTTGGAAACAGGCCTTTCGTTTACCGAGTTTAGTTACCAACTGGTGCAGGGCTACGACTTTTTCCACTTATATAAAAACAAAGGCTGCAAGCTGCAAATGGGCGGCTCCGACCAATGGGGCAATATAGTGGCCGGTACCGAGTTTATTCGCCGCAAGGTAAGTGGCGAGGCTTTTGCCTTTACCTGCCCGCTTATTACCAAGGCCGACGGCAGCAAGTTTGGCAAGAGCGAGCAAGGCAACGTATGGTTGGATGCTAACTTAACGTCGCCGTACCATTTTTACCAGTTTTGGTTAAACGTAGCCGATGCTGATGCGGTGCGCTACATTAAGATATTTACTTTCCTTCCGCTGGCCGAGATTGCCGAACTGGAAAAACAACACGCCGAAGCGCCGCATTTGCGCACTTTGCAAAAAGCGTTGGCCGATTATGTTACCACCATGGTACACTCTAAAGAAGATTTGGAGCAAGCCATTGAAGCATCGGAAATGTTGTTTGGAAAGGGTACTACCGAGAGCTTGGCCCGTTTGCCGGAGAATGTTTTTAAGGCCGTGTTTGAAGGCGTGCCGCAGTTTACCATTAGCAAAGCCGACTTAGAAGCCGGTATTAATATTGTTGATTTACTGGCTGTAAATACCGAGATATTCCCCAGCAAAGGCGAGGCGAAGAAAATGGTGCAAGCCGGTGGAGTAAGCATCAACAAAAGCAAAGTAGAGGCTTTAGAACACCCTGTAAACACTGCACAGTTGCTAAACAATCGCTACCTGTTGGTACAAAAGGGTAAGAAGAATTATTACCTTGTTGTAGCTGAATAACCGTCATTGCGAGCGTAGCGAAGCAATCTATAGTGCATACTATGTAGATACTAATGCATATATTTGAATATGAAAAATGTATGCCTATTAATCGTTGTTTTATTGGTAAGCAATTTTGCTAAATCTCAAAACATCTTTACTGTTGGAGATGTATATAACTATGAAGTAGGAGATGAAATTTGTACTTCAAGCCAGTATGGTAATTCCACCATATACCCGCCTCCATCGCCTAAAATAACCAAGATACTTTCTAAGAGTTATAATATTGACAGCACAGAATTAACCTATGGTGTGCAGGAAACTTATTTTGATGTGCATGGTAATCCTCCCAATTTCGATACCACAATCACAACAAATACATCCACGCTATTCTATACTAATTTAGATTTTATAATTGGCCCATGGGATACGCTAGGGTCTAATCATTTCTTCTATAACCTACCCATGTGTTATCAAACATCAGGGGCTATGTTTAATGTAGATACTATTTTAGCAGATACTTCAATTTTATACGATTTGTTGCCGGCACGAATATGGCAAACTCAAGGGTGTGGTAGTGTCGAACCTTGTTATATGGGCCTGATGTATATCAAAGGTGTAGGAGGGCCTTTTGGGCATTTCTATTTTACGGCAGAGGTTTGTGTTATTGATTGGAAGTTTAATTATGCAATTAAAAATAATGGACAAGATACAATTGGCAATTACCGTCGCTTAGCAACATCTGTAAACGAATTGAAATATGATAGTAAACAGGTAACGGTTTACCCTAATCCAACGCACAATATAATTACCATTACTACAAAAGGAAATGAGATTAAAGATGTGTTTCTTATAAATAGTAATGGGCAAGTTGTTTGTCAGCGAAGGGCTGTGTCAAATTCTTTGGAGATAGATTTGTCTCAATTTGCAGGAGGTTTATACTTATTAAGATTTGTAGATAAGAACGGTGCTGTGGGTTATAAAAAGGTTATAAAGGAATAGAGATCCCGAAACAAGTTCGGGATGACGGCTTCGCCATCACTTACTCCTTATCGCATCCACAGGGTTTAGCCGTGCGGCAGAATAAGCGGGAATAATACCGGCCAGCAGGCCTATAACGCCCGAGATAACAATTCCCCAAATAATGTTGTTACTTGATAAGGATACGCCCATATCAAAGGCTGCATTGGCACCTAGTATACATAGGTATATAAGGAGCAACCCTATTACCCCGCCCAATAGGCAAAGGATAACAGATTCAAATAAAAATTCTAATAAAATATAGTAGTTTTTAGCCCCTAACGATTTTTTAATGCCGATGAGGTTGGTGCGCTCTCGCACCGATACAAACATAATATTGGCAATGCCAAAACCGCCTACTATAATAGAGAAGCCGCCAATAAGTACCCCAGCAACGTATATAATGGCAAACATGGGGGCAAAGCTGTTGCTAAGCAACGATGTTTCATTCAGTGCAAAGTTCGATTCCTCGCGCGGACTGATGCGGCGTATAGAGCGCATTACCCCTTCTAGTTCATCTATAAGGGCAGCATTGCTTACGCCCTTTTTAGCAACAACGGCAATAAAGGGGTTGGCATTGTCGCGCCTAATATCCATAAAGGTTTTGCCAAAATTTAGCGGCACATACACCATATCGTCGGCAGTGTTGCCAAACATATTGCTGCCCTGCTTTTTAAAAATGCCCACCACGCGTATTTTGGTGCCCTGCATGCTAATGTCTTTGCCAATAGGGTCAATGCTGCCAAACAAATCGTTGGCAATGTTTACACCTATAACGGCTATGGCCCGCCCGGCTGAAAATTCGGCATCGGTAATAAAACGGCCTTCGCCAATTTCGTAGTTGGCAACGCTAATGTATTCTTCGGTAGCAGCCAGTATGGCTACGTTACTCATACTAATGCTTTGGTATTGCAGTGTTTTGCCGGTGCTTACGCACATGCCCATGGCTTCGGCATTTTGCACGCGCTGTTTCACTTCTTCAAACTCGGCTTGGGTTGGCAAAGGGCGGTTCATGTATTTCCACCAAGGGTATTCGCTGCTAAATTCCCAGGGCCATTTTTGTACATAAATTACATTGTCGCCAAGGGTTGCAATGCTATCTGATATTTTTTTGTTTAGTGCATCAACCATAGTAAGTACGGTGATGATAGAGAAGATGCCGATAACAATACCCAGCAACGAAAGAAAGGTGCGCGTTTTATTTTCGACCAACGCATACAGCGACGACCTGAAACTTTCTAATAACAAACGCGGAAATAGCATAGTGCAAATGTAGTTATGTAACCTTTACTTTACCAATATACTTAGCAAATACACCGGGTAAAAAGCGTTTAAGGTAAACACCAAACACTTCGCCTTTGCCAATGTATACTTCTCTATGACGTTTTTTTATGGCTTTTATTATACGTTGGGCGCAATATTCGGGGGTAATGCCGTTGGCTGTGGCTTCGTCCATAGTGTTTTGCTTGCTGCCGTCGCCGGTTATAGCGTTGACCGATACGTTGGTTTGTACAAAACCCGGACAGACAAGTGTTACAAAAATATTTTGGTCGGTTAATTCCGCTCGTAGCGAATCGAAAAACCCATGCAGCGCATGTTTAGCGGCTGAATAGCCACTGCGCATAGGGCTACCAAACTTGCCCACCAAGCTGGTAACGGTTACAAAATGCCCTGCTTTTTGGCGGAAGAAATAGGGCAGAACCGCTTTTGTCAACGCAATAGTGCCCAGCACGTTGGTATTTAAAAGCTTTTGGTCGACTTGCCAAGCGGTATCTTTAGCTAATGAGCGCTGGCTAAGGCCGCCGTTGTTTATTAGGATATCAATCCGCCCAAAATGGTTAAGCACCTGCGCGGCTTTACCGGTCATTTCATCGGGTTTTTCAAGGTCTAACGGAAGCACAAAAATATCGCGCTCGCCCAAACCTGTTTTAGCGGCTACACGCTGCAGTTCGGCTTCGTTGCGAGCCGATAAAACCAAGCGGCATTCCTGCGCTGCTAGTGCATAAGCCAACGCCTCACCAATGCCCGACGATGCGCCTGTTATCCAAATTACTTTGTCTTTCATTTTCTAGTTGATGGTTGGCAGTTGGCGGTTTTTAGTTTTTCTGTCAACTATCAACTGCGAACTGTCAACTAATTAAAGTACTTACTATTCCACGTTTCTTCGCTAAGGTCGTTAAAAGAAACCAAGCCGTATATAAGCGCTGAAATAAATATAAACATGCTACTGATAACAGCGGTGCAGGTGGCATAAAACCAAGCCATGCCAATATGGGGGTACGATATAGCGCCGGTAACAAACAGTAGCAGCGTAAATGTTATACCAGTGGCTATAGCGCTAATGCCCACCGATTTAAAATTGCGCATAGGGTATTTTAAAATAGGGGTATAAGGCTTAAAATCGGCGCCCCATTGGTGTAGCAAATAATATTGCCCATTGCCAAGCTGTGCAAATAATAGCGGGTCGGCAAAGCGGTCTTTCAGCTTAAAAAATTCGGCGGGGGCAACAATAAAATATTCGGCTTTTATGGGGGAGAAGCCGGCCTCAAATTTTTTAATAGCCGTAATGGCTTCATAGGGTAGGTTGCCCTTATATAATTCTGATTTTAAAAAGCGCAAACGGAAGTTTATGCAAAGTGTTTTTATCTGCTTTATGCTATATACCTTGTTTAAAGCCAAAGTAGCGTTATTTTTTTTGCTATTGCCAATGGCGCTGATGTTAGGAAAATGCAATAGTATTTTTGAATCGGCATTGGCATCGTGGCTAAGTAGGGCACCGGCCTCGTCTAGTAAATTATTAGGGTGTTTGCGGCTAATTGCTGCCAGCTCTTCGCTCAGGTTAATGGGGCTGAAAATCATAACACATAAATTTAAAAATACTACAACAAGCTACCGGTATTGTTGTTTCAAATTAAAATTAAGAAATTATATTTTGATTTCAACCAAAGCCAAAAAATCATCAACAGCATTATCCAGCAGGGTGCTGTCAGGTTTATATTGCCCAAAACCCTTGTATTGGCTATAGTTTTCAAGCAACAAGTTTAGCTGTACCTCATTTTGTATAGCATAGTTTGCAATGCCCTGCTGCTTATATTTTTCAGCCAGAAATTCCTGCTCGGGTTGGCCGGGCGTAGGGATAAAGGCTGCCTGTTTGCCCAAAGCCACCAAATCCATTATAGTAGAATAGCCCGACCGGCACACTATGTATTTAGCCCCTTGCATGGCTTCCAGCATTTTTATTGTACTCAGGTGCGATACCTTGTGTAGGTTATTGCTCAATACTTTTTCCTCTTCACCATCCTCGGTTTTGCCCACAACCATAAGGGTTTTGTAAGGCAGTTGCAATGCCTGTTCCGTCAGCCGTCCTTCCAACAACGTGCGTTGTGGCTCCGGTCCCGACATTGTAATAAGCAACTCGTAGCTACTTAGTTCGGTTTTTTCTTTCACTTCCATCCCCGCAAAGCGAGACAGTGGACCAACATAGCGGGCTTGTCGTGGTAGTTCATCAAAATGCGATAGGCTGCCCGTAAGGTTTTCTTCGACTTCAAAATCGGGTATCCAAACCCGGCTAAAGCGCCGCGCGTACGATAGGTTGGCCGCATCGGCAAAGGGTTTTAGCCAGCCAAAACCGCCCGTCATTTGCAGGTTTAGCTGGTGCGCCAAAAATACCGTAGGTATGCGGCGGTTGTAAAAGCCAAAGCGGTTATCGGCAATAATACCCTTAATATTATATTCCCAAATAAGTTGTTGCAGTTTGCGGTTTTCCTTTAGCGTTTCCCAATACATTTCGGGGCTTTTGCGCAAAATAGTCACCGCCATATTCTCCCCTTCGGGATATCCAATCTCGTAATTAGGAAAATAAATGTGCGTAAGCTGCGGAAACTCCTGTTTCAACAAGTGGTAAGGCCTTTCTGATGCGGCAATAATAACCTCGCAGCCCTTACCAAGCAATTTATTAATAACGGGAATACACCGTGTGGCGTGGCCTAAGCCCCAATTTAAGGGTGCTACCAATATGCGTTTTGGGGCTGACATTTTAAGCGCGGAAAGTTATAGTAATATCACTTACCTACCTTATCTGGTTTTTGTTAGTTATAAGTCTCACTATCAATCAAGTAGACCTGTCGGGCAAAAAGCCTATCTTTGCACCCAATAAAAAAATAATATTTTGGGAAATATAGTAGCCATAGTAGGCCGCCCTAACGTGGGCAAAAGTACCTTATTCAACAGGCTTACCGAGAGCCGTAAGGCCATTGTAGACGAGATTGCAGGCGTTACGCGAGACCGCCATTACGGCAAAGCCGAGTGGACAGGCCATGAATTTATTTTGATTGATACCGGTGGATATATCCTGGGTTCTGACGATATTTTTGAGGATGAGATACGCAAACAGGTATCTATTGCGGTTGAGGAAGCCGACATTATTTTGTTTTGTGTAGATTGTGAAGATGGCATTACGCCGATGGATAAGGACGTTGCCAGCGCCATACGCCGCAGCAAAAAACCGGTGTTTGTTGTTGCCAATAAAGTTGATAATAATGCCCGTATATCGCAAACAGCAGAGTTTCACCAATTAGGTTTGGGCGATGTTTACCCACTATCGGCCATTAATGGTTCGGGCACAGGTGAATTATTGGATGAGGTAGTAAAACACTTTAAACCTGAACCCATTAACCTGGAAGAAGAAGGCTTACCTAAGTTTGCTATTGTAGGCAGGCCCAACGTTGGTAAATCATCTATTATAAATGCCCTTTTGGGAATTGACCGTAACATTGTTACCGATATTGCCGGCACTACCCGCGATACTATAAACAGCCGCTACAAAGCCTTTGGGCATGATGTTGTGTTGGTTGATACCGCAGGCCTTCGCCGCAAAACAAAGGTAAAAGAAGACCTTGAGTTTTACAGCGTAATGCGTACCGTTCGCTCTATTGAAGATTGCGACGTTTGTATACTAATGATTGATGCCACGCAAGGTTTTGAAGGGCAGGATTTGAACATCTTTTGGCTTGCACACCGCAACAACAAAGGCATTGTAATACTGGTAAATAAGTGGGATTTAATAGAAAACAAAACCAGCAACACGCCTAAGGAATACGAGAAAATAATTCGCGAAAACACGGCACCGTTTGTTGATTACCCCATTGTATTTACATCGGCAACAGAGAAAACCCGTATTTTAAAAGCCATAGAAACAGCACAAACTGTTTTTATTAACCGCACCAAACGTATTGCTACCCGCAAGCTGAACGATGCCTTGCTGCCTATTATAGAGCATACGCCACCACCGGCCAACAAAGGCAAATACATTAAAATAAAATACATTACACAAATGCCTTTGGCATACCCGGCGTTTGCATTTTTCTGCAATCTGCCGCAGTATATTAAAGACCCTTACAAACGCTTTTTAGAGAATAAAATGCGCGAGCAATTTGATTTTAATGGCAATCCCATTACTATCTTTTTCAGAAAGAAATAATTTACGAAGGGGCTTAGGCCCCTTTTTTTATTGCTTGTTTTTATTCTATTTATGCTATACTTTTATGTTTTACCCAAAGTAAGCCATACCGCATGAAAAAACTTTACATTTTAGCTGTTGCCCTTATTACGTTAACTGCCGCCAACGCCCAGTTAGTAGTAGATGCCAATGCTAACTGGCAACAATATATACCCACTATTTTGGGTGGAAATTGCGTTCAAATATCAAACGTAACCTACAATGCAGGGCCTAATACGGCCAAATTGTACAGCAATTTTCCGGGCTTTGGCGACGGTATTTTAATTACTACCGGCATTGCCCAGGCAGCAGTCGGCCCTAATTATGCCCCCGATGTTGGCTATAACAACAACTTGCCTGGCAGTTCATTGCTTAACCAATACCTTGTGCCCGGCACTTTTACTTACGATGCTACTTGGCTTACTTTCAACTTTGTAGCCTCTTATTCAGGCACAGTTGCGGTTGACTATGTTTTTGCTTCGGAAGAATATCCGGAATACGTAAACAACGGCTTTAACGATATTTTTGGATTTTTTGTGCAAGGCCCCGGCATTTTGGGTGGGCAACAAAATATTGCCTTGGTACCGGGCACCCAAATTCCGGTATCGATAGACAATATTAACCAGTACACCAACGATACTTTTTTTGTAGACAATACCAACGGCCCGGCTATACAATACGATGGTTATACCGTGCCGCTTACTGCATCGTTCTATGCCGATTCAGGTGTTGTGTATACGCTAACCATAACCATTGCCGATGTTGGCGATGGTATTTTCGACTCAGGCGTTTTCTTAAAAACATCAGCCTTAAATACTCAATCACTAACAGGTAATGTAACATACCAAGGCAGCCCGGTAACTGCCGGTATTGCTGAGCTTTTTGGCTATAATACCGATAGCACTGCTGCTCCGTTAATTGATACACAACCTATTGCAAACGGTAGCTATACTTTTCCTAATGTACAATCGGGCGCATATAATGTGCGTGTAACAATGGATACTATTGTGTACCCCAATACATACCCAACTTATTACGATAGCGCTTATGCCTGGTACGATGCTACCATTATTTCTACGCCTTGCTTAAACTATAATTTGGGCATGGGCCTAATGGTATTGCAAAATGGGCAGGGCAATGTTAGTGGTACTATTAATGGTGTTAATGGTCCGTTAAAATCGGTAGGTACGCCGTTGGAAAATGTACACGTATTGCTGGTAGGAACAACTGATAACCAAGTATATGGTTTTGATTTAACCAACGTCTTAGGCCAGTTTGTATTTAGCAATATACCCGAAGGCGATTATAAAATTGTAATTGATGCACCGGGCTTATACTTGGCCGAAACTCGCGAGGTTAGCATTACTGCCAATGCATTAAACCATCCCAACCAAAACTACTTAATTGGCGATAATATTATCGTTATTGAAGTAGTAGAAGAGCCCCTTGCTGTAACCGAAAATATCTTATCGGGTACTTCACTGTTCCCAAACCCTGCAAACGATGCTACTATACTGCGTTTTAACCTTGCAAAAAATGCTGTGGTTAAAGCGGAGATTGTAGATGTAACCGGCCAGCTAATTGTTACCCTAGCCAATGGCCAAATGGCAGCCGGAATACAACAACTGCAAGCCAACGTAAAAGGCATGGCTAGTGGCTTATACTTTGTGCGCCTGCAAGTAAATGGCGGTGCTGCTAAAACCTTAAAACTGGTTAAAATCAACTAAAAAAGCCCGATAAAGGCCTAAATATGTTCTTGTTATAAAATAATAAGGCTGTAATTTTGTTTTAGTGTTTTAAACCAAGTACCATGAGGAAACTAATACTAACCCTTGCTGTTTTTGTTTTTGCTACAGTAAGCCATGCCCAGTTGGTGGTTGATACTGCATCAAACTGGCAACAGCTTATTCCTACTATTTTAGGTGGTGGTTGTGTGCAAATTTTCAATGTATCATACAACAGTAACCAAACCGCTGCCGCCCGCTACGTTAGCCTGAATAACTTTATGGGTATAAGCAATGGCTTGCTTATATCAACAGGCGAGGCAAGGCTTGCCGACGGACTTAATACCAGTACAGCTGCCGGAACCGATTTAAACAGCCCCGGCGATGCTACGCTGGACAGCGTTGTACAAGGAGCCGGCACACACGATGCGGTTGTTTTAGAATTTGACTTTGTAAGCCCTGTAGATGATAGCGTATTTGTAAAGTACGTTTTTGCATCGGAGGAATACCCTGAGTTTGTTGGGTCGCAGTATAATGATGTGTTTGGCTTTTTTGTAAGCGGACCCGGCATAAATGGGGTGCAAAATATTGCCAAAATACCGGGCACCAATACCCCTGTAGCAATAAATAATGTAAACCAAGGTGCATTTCCCCAATACTATGTAGATAATACCAATGGGCTTGAATGCCAGTACGATGGCTACACTACCCCCTTTACAGCTTTCTTTTTTGCCCAAGCAGGTGTTACCTATCATTTAAAAATTGCCATTGCCGATGTTGGCGATGGGATATACGATTCGGGCGTGTTATTGCAAAGCTACCCCGGCACCTGGGATGATTTAAGCGGCACAATTACCCATCTGGGCCAACCGGCTACCGCAGGTATTGTTGAACTTTTTGGCTTTAATGTTGCTGAAATGGCAGGCAATTTGGTGGCTACTGAAACTATTGCCCCCAATGGTGTTTACAGCTTTTTAAATGTGCCCAGTGGCGCGTATTTGTTGCGCAGCACGTTAGACCCTGTTTTATACCCCGGCACTTTCCCAAAATATTATAACAACTCGCCACTGTGGACAGGCGCTGAGATACTTACTTTTCCGTGCGACTCATTTACTGTTGATATGCAGTTGATGGTGTTGGGCACCGGTACCGGCCATGTTAGCGGTACTATAAATTACACATCCGACCATTTTAAAGTTACCAATGGCGGTGCGCCTTTAGAAGGTGTTAATGTGTTTTTAATTAATAGTGATGACCAAACTGTAGCGGGCTATTGCCAAACCGATAGTGCAGGCAATTACAGCTTTACAAACTTAAAACTGGGCTACTATGGCGTGTATGTTGATATACCTGCAATGCTACAAGATGGGGTTAGGGAAGTTGCTATTCCAAACCCTGCAGCAGAGTATACCGGCAACAATTATTTTGTGTCGGATAAGATTTATATTGAAGATATAGAGGTGCCGAGAGACGAAATTTTCTTGTATCCTAACCCGGTAAACACAAGCCTTAACATGAAAATAAACCTGCTGCAAACCGGCAAGGTTAGTATTGATTTGTTTGATTTGGCAGGCCGCAAAGCAGGTAACTTATACACCGGCCAAATGAAGAAAGGTTTTAATACGTTTGAAACAGATATTAGCACATTGCCTGCGGGCGTATATTATGTACGCACCCAAATAGGCGACGATACACATACCCTAAAGCTGGTTAAAACGTCAAACTAGCCAGTTGGGCGCTTATTAAGCCCGGCTCAAACCCTTTGCTATAGGCAAACCGCATTAACGAAGCCCTGGCCTTGGCCGGGGTTTCTGCTTTTATAAGGGCTGCCTTTTTCTCTAACACACGCCTAAGGGTAGCAATGTATTCGCGCTCTTCAATTTGCTGCAAAGCCTCAGCAATAATGCTTTTGTCAACCCCTTTTTGCTGCAGCGCCGCCTTTATTTTAAGCCGCCCCCATTTGTTATTGTTAAACTTGCCGCGCACAAAGGCAAAAGCATAGCGGTTGTT
>JANOCJ010000003.1:0-13363 GCA_031412115.1 Flavobacteriales bacterium | reverse complement strand
CACCGCTAAATCGTAATAATAAAAAGGCGTTTTTAACGACTGAAATTTTTGTATGGTAGCGGGCGAAAACATGGGCACAAATATAACTTATTTGCTTATCCCTTCGGGGACTTACTTTCTTTATCAATAGTGTAATTTCTTTTTATTTGAATTGATGTCCTGCGGTTCCTAGATGAAAGAAAGTAAGCAAAGAAAATCAGTGCAAAATACCGACCTTATGTTTTTGCTTGTCGCACGAAAACCCACCGCAGCTCGAGCCGCAAAAACAACGGTCCGCACAATTTTGCACAATGTCCCCGCACATATTAAAACTGAGTAATATTTGGGGCAAAAAAACTCTCCCCCTAAAGTAGGGGGAGTACCGCGTAGCGGGGAGGGGGTATTATATCACAAAAGAAAAACAACATTTAATAACTATTCTCCCCTTCCTATTTTCATTAGCTTTTTGTAGCCCGAAGTGCCTGTTTTAGCATCGCTTATTTTAAGGTAGAAAACACCGCTGCTTTGGGTTGCAATATCAATAGTAGTAACCGGTGCAGTTAACATTTGTTTCCAAACAACTTCGCCCAAGGTGTTATACAGTTCTAAATTATATGTGCCTTTGGCACCATTGGTTTTAATGGTATACAGGCCGTTTGATGGGTTTGGATAAACGGTAAAATGAGCCGCTATATTTTCCTGCACTCCATCGGGTATGGTTACAACGGTTATAGAATCGAGCACGCCGCGGCCTACATTATAATAGCTACCGGTTACGGTAGTTTGTAATTTTACAGGACGCACCATGTATACATTGTTGCCCTGCTGCGCTTGCGTATCGGTATACGTTAGCGCATTTATGTATTGCGGGGTTATGCACACAAAACTATCCATAAGCGCAGGGGCGCGGTATACGTAATAACCCAATATTCCCCCATCGGCCGATGCGGCCCAGGTTAAGTCAACATCTCCATTGGTAGTATTTTCTATAAGGGATAATACTGTAGGTTGAAGGACAGGATTGAGTGTAAGCGTAGGGTCGCCCATAAAACAACTATGTGTAAAGGCACCGCCATAGCCCAATGGCAGATAATCCATATTGTATTGCGACTGTATTATGCTTTGCGAAATAGGAATGCCCATTCCCATGGTATGAAAAAACCAATTTGGCCTGCCTGCCCAGCAATTTGTAAGGGCATAGCCCTTAGCAGCTAGCGGGGCACGCAGCAGATTATCTTGGCTGTCCCAATCGCCAAAGTAGCTGCCAAACATCATAGTAAAAACAGATTTCATAGAGTCGGCAATCATATTGCTAGTGTTGCCAATGCCAACCGCACTTGTATACGAACCACCCCCACAGCCGTAAGCCCATAAATAGCTATTGGTTTTAGCATCTACTATAAAATCGGCATTAACAACATTATTCCTGCCAAATAATGCAGAGCCATTTCGCCAGCCATTTTGGGCAAAAGCTTCCGCACTAAAATAACCAAGGTTATCATCAACCAGCATACGTGGGGTGGCTGTAAATGCCTTGGTGCGATAGTTATGGTCTTTGTTTAGGTATTGCTGCAGTAATAAAGTATCAGAGAGTTGAAATGCCGGCATATTATTAAAATCGGCCCTGCCCAAGGCTATTTTAGGTACTCCCGGTATTATGTACTGGTCAAACTTTCCATCGCCGGGTATATTTCTGTTCTCTACCCTATTAGCCACAGTAAGATTAACTGTAACGTCTGTCCAGCTATTGTCAACATCAGCATAATAAACATCAGCCGGCCATGCCCCCAGGTGTTCAGAGTGCCCATCGGGGTTTATCTCTCCTGCATATGGCACCGGCACATGGCCAAGTATAAACACCGCATGGTGCAATGAAGGGCTGCTATAATAAAAAACAATAACAGTATCTCTTACCGATGTTACATTGGCCAGAGGATTACTATTTACCTGCGACACCATCCAGCCATCGCAAATCAAATCCAATCTCAAACGGGATATTTCTGCCGCCAATGGTGTGGCCATAGTACTATCTACCAACAGTAATACTTTGCCCTGGCAGTGTATTGGGTTTGCTGCCGTGCCAACTGCAAGGTATGTATGGCTTACGGTGGGCTGTATGCTCCTGTTTGTTCTAAAATAATACTCGTAGCGCTTACCGGCTGTTATGGTATCGTCATAGGTGCCAATAAATGCAGCAATTGTGGCCACATTTGTACCCCAGCCTGTGGTGTTTACCTCTCTGCGGAAAATATTAATTGTGGTAGCCCATTGGTCATTCCATGTAAACCTTACTATACCTGAGTCGGGTATTTGGGTAAGAAGTACCGGCATGGTTAAATCGGCGGGCGTTTGTGCTTTACAAAAAATATAGCCTGACAATAATAACAAGAGTAAAAAGTGCTTCATTAACAATATATTTGGCAGGGAGGTATCAATACTTCACCAACTTTTTAAAGCCGCTTTGCAGCGAGTTTTCGTCTACAATTTTCAAATAGTATACACCGCTGCTTTGGGTTGCAATAACAATAGTAGTAATGGGTGCAGTTAGTGTTTGTTTCCAAACAATCTCTCCTAACGTATTATATAGTTCTAAATTATAGGTGGCTTTAGCCCCATTGGTTTTAATAGTATACAGGCCGTTTGATGGGTTTGGGTAAACGGTAAAATTAGCAGCAATATTTTCCTGCACACCATCAGGTATGGTTAAAACAGTTATCGAATCAAGCACACCACGGCCTACATTATAATAGCTGCCGGTTACGGTAGTTTGCAATTTAACAGGGCGAACCATGTATACATTGTTGCCTAGCGGCGCTTGTGTATCGGTATACGTTAGTGCATTTACGTATTGCGGGGTTATACATACAAAGCTATCCATGAGCGCAGGTGCCCGATACACGTAATATCCCAAAATGCCCTCATCGGCCGATGCGGCCCATGCTATATCTACATCACCACTAGTGGTATTTTCTGCAAGGGTTAATGCTGTAGGTTGATAAACAGGATTAAGCGTAAGCGTAGGGTCGCCCAAAAAGTTGTTTTGTATGTAACCGGCAAACAGGTTGCCCGGCAGGTAATCTTGATTAAACTGGGTATTTATAATGCTATGCGAAACCGGCAAACCCATACCCATAATATGAAAAAACCAATTGCCGCGGCCCGCCCAGCAGTTTGTTAACCCGTAGCCCGGCGCTGCTAAAGGCGCACGTAAAAAATTGTCTGGCGTATACCACTCGCCAAAATAGCTGCCAAACAGCATATTGAAAACGATTTTTGTGCCACCCACAAAATTGCTGCTGTTGCCAATACCTGTTGCGCTGGTAAAATTGCCAAGCCCGCAACCGTAACCCATTAAGTAGCTATTGGCTTGTCCTGCGCTAACATAGTCGGCATTGGCAGTACTATCAGGCTTAACCAATGCCCAGCCGTTGCGCCAGCCGTTTTGTGCGTAGCCATAGCCAACGCCAAAACCCAGGTTATCATCAACCAACACACGTTGCCTTACGGTAAAGGCTTTGGTACGGTAATCGTGGTCTTTATCAAGGTAGCGTTTGTATAATACACTGTCAGTTCCAAACGAATTCATATATGCCATATCAACCCTGCCTGCAGCTAGTTGCGGTTTTCCGTTAAGGTAGCTTTTGTCAAATTTACCATCGCCGGGTATATTGTGGTTTTGGGTACGTGTGCCCGATGTGTTATTTACCGTATTGTCAGTCCACACGCCTTTTGTATCGGCATAATAAAGGTCGGTAGGCCATGCGCCCATGTGTTCAGTATGCCCGTCGGCAGCCAGTTCGCCGCTATAAGGCACAGTTACATCGCCTAAAATAAAAAGTGTGTGATGCGATAAAGTATCTAAATTATAATTGGCAATTACTTTATTGCGGATAGGCGCCACCGGCCCCCAGCGTTCTACATCAATTTCCGACACCATCCAGCCTTCGCAAATCAAATCCAGTTTAAGGCGTTTCAGTTCATCAGGTACATAATTTAAAATAGTACTATCTACCAACAGCAAAGCCTTGCCTTTGTAATGAACGGGCCTTGCCTCAATGCCCACAGCCAAATACGAGTGGCTATAGCTAGGGGCTGAACTGCGGCTTACCTTAAAATAATACTCGTAGGTTTTGCCAATGGTAACGGTATCGGTAAACACACCAATACCCGGCCCTAACTGGGCTACAGGATTACCCCAGCCCGCTGCATTTACCGGCCTTTTAAAAATATTAATTTCGGCAGCAACAGTGCTAACCCACTGAAAACGAACTTTTGCCGAGTCGGGAATTTGCGTAACAATTATCGGCATGACAAAGTCGGCAGGGCTTTGCGCTTTAGCAACAATAAAAACAGGTAGTAATAATACGAGTAGAAAGTGCTTCATAGACAATATGTTTTGCTGGATATAAAGTTATATAAAACCAACCTACGATACAAACACGCCAATTGTTACCTTTGCCACACATGAAACTGAGTATAGTTATACCCGCATACAACGAAGAACGTACTATTCACCTAATTCTCAACAAAATATTGGCCGTTAAACTGGTTGGTAGTATTGAGAAAGAGATTATTGTGGTTAACGACTGCTCTAAAGATGCTACCGAACAGGCGATAAAAACTTACCAAACTGCCCACCCCGAAGCCAACATACAATACTATATACAGCCTGTAAATATGGGTAAAGGCGCGGCATTGCACCGTGGCATTAAAGAGGCTACGGGCGATTTTATTATCATTCAGGATGCCGATTTGGAGTACAACCCCGAAGAGTATAATGTACTATTGCAACCCATTTTAGATGGCTTTGCCGATGTTGTTTACGGCTCGCGATTTATGGGCGGAAACCCGCACCGCATATTGTTTTACTGGCACTCTAAGGGCAACCGTTTCCTTACCAATATATCAAACATGTTTACCAATTTGAACCTGACAGATATGGAAACGTGCTATAAATTATTTAGGAAAGAGGTTATTAAATCGCTTGATTTACAAGAAAAACGTTTTGGTTTTGAGCCCGAAGTTACGGCTAAGATGAGCCGCTACCCTAATGTACGCATATACGAAGTGGGGATTTCCTACTACGGCCGCACATATGCAGAGGGTAAAAAAATAAGCTGGCGCGATGGCTTTAGGGCCTTGTATTGTATATTGAAATACAACCTGTTTAGTCGCTAGTTTTTTACCTCTAAAACAGTTGCTTTAGCATTTAGCAACGATATTTTCTGCTTATCAATATTCCAGTAATACACTATAATACGGGTTACTTTAGGTGATATATTGGGTATTAGATAGGAGTATTTAATTTTATATTCGCCATTGGGTTGTTTAAGTTGTTGCCAGCTTAATTGAGTGTTATAAGTTCCATAGTCGGCATTAATGCTATCCGTTAAACTAACTATTATTCTGCCATTAAGCAACGAATCAGAATAGATTTTTACTAAACCATGAATATTTATACGGATATTTTTTCCTGCTAATGTATCGGTGTTAATCTCGAAAAAATTAAAATACTCATTACACTGATTGTCAAAATTATTAGTGGGGGAAGTGTAAAGCAATCCCTCTTCTAAAAAGGTATTCCGTTGCAATAACGACAAACCTGATATAGCATCAAAATCAATTTCAGTGTAGTATTGTTGCCAACCCTTTATTTCATTTTTACGAGAGATAATGTAATCAGATAATAAGTTATTTTCGTAGCCAATGTATTCAATTTCATTTTGCTTACCATGCTTTTGTTGATTGTAATAACTCCACACCAACAGGCGCATACTATAGCCCGAAACTACCGGTGGGTAACAATCGTCTATACACCTATATGTGGCTATCTTATTGAAAAATCTTTCAGGAATATGCTCTTCATACCACAGCTTGCTATGGGTTATATTAGCAGCAAAACCAAATTGTATAGGGAAATATAAAAACGGTAATACTAATAAATACTTTGCATTATGCTGTATAGCATCAGCTACAAAAAATGCAGCAAGTGCGATGTATAGATAGAGGTACATCCCTACCCTGTCTTCGGGATAGTTGACGTGCAGTATAATTCCCAATAATAATATTATTACCACATTTCCCACCAACATAGCTACAAATACATCAACAGGTTTAATGCTTTTTAGCTGTTTAATTTTTTGTGCGATATAGGTTATTAATATTGCAGCAAACAACAAGGATATAAACAACAGTATATAGTTATTTTCAAACCCTACAATTAACCGCGTTACCGATTTTAAGGTAACTTCTACAAAGCCCTTTTCTGAGCCATAATAAAGCAAGCCGCGCGTTTTCATCTCGAACAAATAGCGCACAAAATATAACCCCGGAATAATGCTTAACAATAGAAAAGATATACTGGTAATTAACCTGTTTATTTGCTTAAAGTTTACTGCACATATCAAAAATAAAATGCCATTTATCAGCAAAAAACTATTGAGTAACGATAGGTTGGCAGCCAGTGCAAAAACATTAAACACCAATGCAAGCAGCAAATATTTTGTATTGATATTTTGTATAAACAGAATGGTATAATAGAGTGCTGCAACCACCAATGCCATTGATATTCCGTAGCCACGGCTGTAGCCTAAAAACTCAATAAAATAATGTGCAAACCATAGTGAAAGTATTAAGCCTAAACGCAGGTATTTGTTTTGCAACAAGCCACTAATAAAGTAAGTATAAAATAAATACAAAGGCAAAAACAGTAGGCTACCTAAGCGAAGCACCCATACATCAGTACCAAATAATTGTATAAAAAAACTGCCTAATGCCGAATTAATTAAATGATTATTAGCATCCCAATGAGCTTGGTAAGGCAGCCAGTTATGGGTTTGTATGTAGTAGAAATATGTCGCTGCTTCATCATGAACGATAGGAACAAAAAAAGCGCGAATAGCGATATATACAAACAATGCTATGCCTAAAAACAGCAGGATATTTTTCTCAACTTTTGAAAAAGTATTAGCATTCAATTGAGAAAATTTTTAGATTTTAACTTTCAGTTTTCAGTTACAAATTACATCCTAAACACACCAAACTCGCTAGTACCTTTAATTCCCGCGTTGTTTACAACGGCCATAACCATACCTAAAAAATTGCGTGTCTGGCGCGGGTCTATCACCCCATCGTCCCACAACTGACCGGTAGCATAAAACGCGTTTGATGTTTTTTCGCCCTCGTGGGTAATGTATTCGCGCATTTGCTTAAGGCCGTCTTCGTCAACAGGGTAGCCGCCTTTAGCCGCAGCCTCACGCTGAATAATCTCCATCACACCGCCCATTTGCTCGGGGCCCATAACGGCAATTTTAGCATTGGGGTAAGCAAACAAAAACCGTGGATCGTAAGCCCTACCGCTCATAGCATAGTTTCCGGCACCGTAGCTGGCACCCATCATTAGTGTAATAGCAGGCACGGTGCTATTTGAAACAGCATTAACCAACTTGGCACCATTTTTTATTATTCCGCCTTCTTCATACTTCTGCCCTACCATAAAGCCGGTAATATTTTGAAGGAAGATTAACGGTATATCACTTTTGTTGCACAGTTGTATAAACTGTGCCCCTTTGTTTGCACTCTCCGAAAAAAGTACACCGTTGTTTGCGATGATGCCCACCGGGTAGCCATGTATATGGGCAAAGCCGGTAACCAGCGTACTGCCGTATTCTTTTTTAAATTCAGAAAATTCTGAGCCGTCAACAATGCGGGCAATAACCTCGCGCGCATCAAAGGGTTTGCGCACATCAGCCTGAATAATGCCCAGCAACTCGTCAATAGCATATAGCGGGGCTTTAACACCCTTAGGCGCTACGTGTTGCGGCACTTTTAGCATGGCCATAATCTCTCGCGCTATGCGTATGCCGTCTTTCTCATCTTTAGCTAAATAGTCAGACACGCCCGATACGCGGCTGTGCATTTCAGCACCACCAAGGCTTTCATCATCTGTAACCTCGTTAGTAGCCATTTTTACCAATGGCGGCCCGGCCAAAAACACTTTAGCGGCATCTTTCACCATCACTACATAATCGCTCATGCCGGGTATGTAAGCCCCGCCGGCCGTGCTATTGCCAAACACTACCGATATGGTGGGTATGCCCTCTTTAGAGCGGCGGGTAATCTCCTTAAAGTTCAAACCGCCATAGTTAAATATCTTTTCCTGCTCAGGCAAATTAGCGCCCGCACTCTCTACCAAATTAATGGCAGGCAGCTTGTTTTGCATGCATATCTCATTCAGTCTGAGGGCTTTTTGCAGCGTTGCATAATCAATAGCTCCGCCTTTGTTGGTACCTACGTTGGCCATAATGGCGCAAAGTTTACCTTCAACCAAACCAATACCGGCAACCATAGTACCGCCGGGGCCAAAGCCATCGCCACCCAAACCCGCCAGTGGCAACAGTTCTAAGAAGGGCGAACCTTCATCTAGCAGCATTTCTATACGCTCTCGCGCCAGCAATTTGCCTTTATCTTTTGCCCGTTGGGTATGCTTATCGCCGCCCTGAAAGCGGCTTTTAGCTAGATTTTTCTCCAACTCGCCAACAAGGGCAAGCATGGCAGTATAGTTTTCTTTGTAAGAAGCTGATTGAGTATTTACGCGCGATTTAATGGTTTGCATAGTAGGTGCAAGATATTAAATAGTGTGTAGTGGATGGTGTGTAGTAGGTAGAAAGTTTTGGGCTAACTGTATTACCATTATAATAGAATTACTCCCCTACTGCATTGCCTTTGCAAGGTAAATCAAGGACGGGGCTAACCCTGCCAATGCCGGTAACAGGCAGCTTTACATGGTAATCACTCCATTTTTTAGAGGTAGTATGGCGCGGGTCGGCACGGTAATAATCGGTAGAAACAATTTGTGCGCCACTGCTTAAAGCTGAATTACAGGTGTTATAATTACAGGTGCGAGCTTGCTCTGTGCCACTATCGGCACGGGTCCTAACCATATAGCCTTTTAGTACTGTTTCTGTAATTTTGGTTGAGCTACGCTCCGAATCATTCAATATTACAAAAGCACATTCGGGCTGGCCCGGGTGCGCGTATACAAACATATTGCGGCCTTTTAAACCTGCATGTTGGCCTTGTATATACAAATCGGCAGCACCGCCTTCCATAATAAAAATAATGCGCCCGCGGGCCGAATCTAACAAAGGCCAACCGCCGTTAACAGCCATCTCGTCAAGCGTTGCATAGCTATCGCGCAACTCATCGGGTGTTAGTACTTGTTGAGAAGCTTTACCGAAAACCTCGTCAATCTCAGCATCAATACTGTCGCATGCTTGTACATCCCAAGGTACAGTTTTGGTAAATTTTGCTGCTTTGGTATGGTCACCAACGCTTTCGCCTTTGGTTTCTATCAGTACAAAAACCGGTAAATGTGTAGGGTGCGCAAGGCTCCAGTTGCGTAGCGAAATCAGCGCGTCTTTAAACGTAAGGTAATTAGTATTATAATCAATATCAGGTATATGTAGCATTTTCATGCCCGGCTGTTTCAGCTTTTCCTCGCGAGATTTTGCGCTTTTCCAAGCCAAACGGTTGCCATAGCGTTTGTAAAAATTTCCACCTTTGGGGTCGTTGTAAATATCCAGTTCAATACTGCGTACGGCAAAGCTGTCAAACTGTTGCTCTAGCGGAAGGTGGCCATAATCAATACCGCCCACACCTAAGCTGGGCTTAAGCATATTAAAAAACTTTAACGACCGAAATACGCCTTTATCCGGCGATTTTTTGTAGCTGTTGTGGCTTCCAACCGTTTGTACCTGGTTTAATTTAAGCCCGTCGCAGGTGGTGTTTTGTGCTGATAAACCAAATGAGAGTAAGCAAACAAGGGGAAATAAAATTTTACGCATAGCCAATAGTTGCTGCTAATTTACGCAAAATTCAAGCCATAGTTTATTCTTTTTTAGTGAAACTTATTGGAATAGTTAGCACTGAATTTACAGCTTCGCCATTCTCATTTTTGGCGGGGGTAAAAATCAGCAACCGCGCTATACGCATGGCTTCAGCGTCTACATCGGGCCTGTGGCCCTTTATCATGTAAGCATCTGTTACAACGCCTTCGTTACTTATGCGCATCTGCACATATACCGTAACACTTTCAGCTAGTTTAACGGGCCAGCGCAGGTTATAGTTAATTGCTTTTTGCAAAGCTTCATCACCACCGGGATAAACAGCATCTGCCCGCAGGTTTACGGGTATTGAGTAGGAAATCCGTTTTGCTGTTGTATCAACCACACTAGTGTCAACCGGTTCAGGGGGAGGCACAAATATAGTATCGCCCAAAAACACCTGTTCTTTCCAATCTTTTTTAGGTGGTGGCGTACAAATTATGGGTTGGCCTTTTATGGTATCCCTTACTTCTACTTCTCCTCTAACGGTAGGCTCTACCGGCCTTTTAATATTGCCTTTTACAGGCTGCTCAGTGCGCGGCGCGGCGGGCTTGCCTAACAACCTAACCTGGGCTTTGCTTTCAGCAGATATAAAACTTAAACCGGCTGTTGCCATTAGTATTGCTGCTGCCCTGTCAAACCTAAACTCAGGCAAATGAATGGTTTGCTTGGCTTTAAAACGCCCGCATAGCTTGCCGTTGGCCTCTGCCATGGCTTTAGTAAAATCGTCTTGTGTCCTATCCGTAAAGTCTACTACCGTTTTGTTGCAAACATCACAGTGGCGGCCTGTTTCGTTAGTATGCATCTTGTCCCAATCTTCATTACAAATAAATGAAAGGGCAACACTTTTTAAGGGATTTTCGTCTTGCATGGCTAATTACGTTTAATAAGTAGATGTGGTAGGCCAAAACTTTCCATAAAAGGCAATAAAACTTAGCACGAAAAAGCCTTTTTTTTGAGGATATAACTATGAGTGGTTTATGATAGAATAGCGATAAAAAAGCAAGTTAAAAGCAACTAAACTTATGTCCTCAAACGTAATTTTTTGATTAAAAAGATGCCATTTTTGATTAAAAAACGACAAAAACATGCTAAAAAATGATAAAACTTGATTTTTTTAGCTGTTTTTTACTCTTTTTTGAACGAGTTGCAATTGTTGAAAAAAATCTGCGGGAATGTTAGTAGAAAAACCTGAGCGAAGAATAAAATATTAAATCCTTATTTTGGTATTTCTTGAATAAAAAATAGCTGAAACTTGAATAAAAATTACCTCCTTTTTATAAGGACGAGTTAAAAGAAAATTTAAACTGGGAACTGACAACCGGGAACTAACTATCGCTCCATGTATTTGCTTGGCGTTACACCAAACTTCTTTTTAAATGCCGAAATAAAATGGCTGGGGTTGTTGTAGCCTATAGAAAAAGCAATTTCTTTTACTTGCTGGTTGCGGCTTTCCAGCATGCGGCGGGCAGTTTCCATGCGAAGGTCGTACAGGTAACCGTATACGGTATTGCCATAAACCTGCTTAAAACCTACTTTTAATTTAAACTCGTTTATGCCTGCCTGGCGCGCCAAATCGGGTAAAGAGGGCGGATTGCCCATATTGTTGGCCAAAATAACCCGGGCTTGGTGTATACGGTCAATATCCATTTCGTTGGCTATATAGGGGCATTCGTTTTTGCCTTCGGCAGCACGTTTGCTTTGGTCCATATACAACGAGAAAAATTCTAATACTTTGCCCTTGCGGTAAATTTTACGAAACGTTTCATTCATCTCGCTATGGGCCAGCTGGTGCAAAGCAACCAGTATAGATGGCGTTACAATGCCTTTAACCATTGGCTCCTTTTGCTTGTAAGAGCGTGCCATAGAGTCGAAGCTTAAGCGTGGAGCGCTAGGGTTGTCGCTTTTAAACAGCTCGTGCAATTTTTCTAAGCTAATAAGGGTAACTATGGTTTGGGCCTTGGGCGCTAAATGAACCGTTAGGTTTGCTTCGGCTAGTGGATAAGCAAAAAAGGCAAACTGGTGTTGGCCTGTAGCCGTTTTACTATTGGCAATACTTTCTTCAACAAATGTTTCCCCTTCAATAGTAAAGAAGAAATACATCATCAAACGTTCGGCATTAAAAGTAATATTGGTGTTTTTACCTGTTTCATTTTGCAGCGAAACAATAGCCATACCATCTTCCAGCCTATCAACTGCTACTGCAGTTGCGCCCAACTTTTTTTCAAAAGCCAGCGCGGTGTCGGCTAAAATTTCGTCAAATGCTATGGTGTGATTACCAATCAACTTTGTGCTTATTTAGAATGATTACAAAGGTAAATCATAAAACTATTCAAAAAACATGATTAGCATCAGCCCGGTTGTTGAAAACCAATTCTTAAAATGCTACAGTAGCTGGTATTCAAAGGCTACGTTACCTTTTAGCCCATCTTTATAAAAATCTAAGAAATGAAATTTATAGTACAGGCCATTGCGGCTGCGTATGATGTAATTTTTGCCGGGTTTAATAGTGTATTGGGCAGTAGTAAAACTGTAGCCTTTCCAATCGTAGCCAATAATATCGCGCCTTTGGGTAAAATTATTAGTAAGTGTATCGGCCAAGGCAATATCCTCATAAGCAGTGGTAGAGTCGGCAGCGGTAGTAACGTAGTTATGGTTGAGCAAAACGCCCGCTACTAAATAAGGGTAGTTTGGATAATCAACCGTATTGTAAACATATATATATTGTGTAAAGCAAATATCCCAAGTATTGGCGGGGGGCTCTGCATCAACCAAAGCGCCTGCACCGGTAAGCGTTGCAAACGTAAAGTTATATATGCTGTTTTTAGGCACAACCAGCGTATGCGGCTCGGTACCATCAAGGTTGGCAAACTGTATATAGTATAGGTTTTTGCCGGCCCCATCTATTTTAAATTTTTTAAAGCCTAAAAAGGTGTTGTTTTCATCGTAGCCTCGGTCTACAACATACACGTTGCCATTGGTAACCATGGTATCATTGCCGGCAACACCCCAAGCACCAACGCCTGTGGTGTCAAGGTTGCCGGTGTTGGTATCAAACGCCCAGTTTGCGCCAACAGTGTCTTGTACCAAAGTCATGTTTGCTATACCGGTGTTCCACACTTTGCAAAATTTAGCCCCGTTAAGCACTATGGCATATTTACCGGGACGGGTATCAAAACCCATGTCCCACGCGGTTTTAAGGTTTTGCCCAACAAAGGTGTTGGTTTCTAAGTTAAAGTAGCCTTGGTAGCGGTAGTTGGTGCCCAAATTAAAACTGGATGTAACAGAACTGCCGGGCTGGTGGGGCGTTACAGGTTCATCCTCTTTAAGGCAGGCAGTAAATAACAGGGAAGAAATTGCCGCCAACATAAGCATATAAAACTTAGCCGGGTTTATAGCCATAGGCATAGTACGGTAGTTGATAATATTTATGGGTGAAACAAGCCTTATTTTATTCACTATTTCCAAAAGTTAAAATCAAGTTTAACAAAAAATGTACG
>JANOCJ010000002.1:0-28892 GCA_031412115.1 Flavobacteriales bacterium | reverse complement strand
TATAAAAGCGTCGTCATAATCAATATCAAGTAAAGCCTTGGCAATAGCAGCTGTATCGGTTACGGTAAAAGTGCGGCGCATGTAAAACGATGCTATGTTGCCGTTAATGGTGGTTTCATCGTCACCATCGCCGTAGCCAATGCCGCCAGGGCCCTGCTGCCAGCTGTTGGCTGTGTAGGTAAGGTTATTCCAGTTGGCATTGGGCGCTTGCGTACCCCTAAAGATGCGCCAGGTATCGTCATTATTAACTGCTGTTTCCCAATGGTTAATTGGCGGGGCTTGTGCTCCTGCCAAATTTACAATACAACAAAATAAAATTGCAGTTAGTAATGGTCTTATCATCCTCAATATCTTCTTAACAAACAAATATAGCTTATTTGGCTGAACTTTTTTTAACATGAATTTGTCTTTATTTTAACATAAGTTTTTAGTAACTTTATACTCAACCCCAAACACTTGATAGCCATGAAAAGTTTTGACGTAAAAAATATAGTTGTACCTACCGATTTTTCTGACACTGCCGAAGCAGCCATACGCCACGCTACCAACATTGCTAAGGTTTACGGGGCCGAGATACATTTAGTGCACGTACTGGAGGCCTACACGGCCAATGTAAACATACCCGAGTTTAGGGAGGTGGATGCTGTAATTGTGAACCTTTTTGAAAAAGTAGAACAAAAGCTGCAAGGCTACGGCGAGCGCCTTAGCATGGAAACGGGCATAAAAGTGTCTACCCACGCGGCTACCGGTGGCATAAAAGCCAAAGTAGTGGCTTATGCCAAAAGCATTAATGCCGATTTGATTATAACCGGCACCCACGGCGCATCGGGCGCCAAGGAGTTTTTTATGGGCAGCAATTCATACCGCATCGTGTCAGAGTCGCCTTGCCCTGTACTGTCAGTAAACCATAAGGAAACCAGCCTTAATTACAATAAAATTGTATTGCCTATTGATAACTCGCCGGCATCGCGCCAAAAGGTTATGCGTGCCGCCGATATTGCCAAGCGCTTAGGGTCGACCATATACATTGCCGAATTGTGCAGCACTGAAGATGAAGACACCAAAGCCAAGCTTAACCAAAAGGTAAAACAGGTAGAGGATTATTTTGATAAATACGGCATACAGTACATATCAAAAGAGCTACACGGCGGCAACTTAGCAACCCTAACCATGAACTTTGCCACCACTATTGATGCCGACCTGATTATAATGATGACCGAGCAGGAACCCAACATTACCGGGCTATTTATGGGGCCATTTGCCCAGCAGGTGGTAAACCACTCGCATATACCGGTAATGAGCATACACCCCGAAGTACATAATACCAGCATTGAAATAGAAGGGTTTGGTATTTAGTGAGAGCCGAGAGAGGAAGGTTGCCTTGTAAGTAATCTCTTAAAAAAGTTGGGCATGCAATTTTTTTTAGCCCGATATTTGTACCCCTCGTTCCCTATTAAATACCAAGGGCCATGACATTTAATTACATTGTTTTGGCAGTACCCTTTTTTGTACTGCTTATTCTACTTGAAGTATACGCCGCCTACAAGCGCGGAATGAAAGGTTACTACCGCCTGCCCGATGCGCTTACCAGCCTGGGCATTGGCATTGGCGAACAGGTAATTTCTGTTTTTAGCAAACTAGGCGTTTTGGCGCTGTACGGCTACATTTACGAGCATTACCATATTTACACTTGGGAATTTAATGTGGTAAACACTGTTTTGCTCCTCTTCCTTTTCGACTTTATTTTTTATTGGGCCCACCGCTGGGGGCACGAGATTAACTTTTTATGGGGCGGCCACGTGGTACACCACAGCAGCGAAGACTATAACCTTACCACAGCGTTGCGCCAACCTTGGTTTTTTCAGCTTATAACATTCAACCTGTTTTTGCCTTTGGCTGTTTTAGGGTTCGACCCTAAAATACTAGCTGTAGTAGCCGGTATTGACATTCTTTACCAATTCTGGATTCACACCCAACTGATTAAAAAATTAGGCCCGTTGGAATGGGTACTTAACACCCCGTCTCACCACCGCGTACACCACGGGGTGAACCCACAGTATGTAGACAAAAACTACGCCGGCGTTTTTATTATTTGGGATAGGCTTTTTGGCACTTTTGAAGAGGAGAATGAAGAGGTGGTTTACGGCATTACCAGCCCTGTAAAAAGCTGGAACCCCGCTTGGGCCAACGTACACTACTATGTTGATTTGGCTGCACAGGCTAAAAAATGCACCAACATTACCGATAAGCTGCACGTATGGGTTGCGCCCCCGGGCTGGAAACCCGAATACCTTGGCGGACGCGAATTTCCGAAGCCGGTAGATATGGCTACTTATACCAAGTTTAATACCCCAACACCTAAAAACCTAAGCACCTATACACTGGTGCAGTTTGGCATTTTAATGCTGCTGGCAACGGGCTATTTGGCTATTGGCGGCTTTCTGTTCGATTCGCCTAGAGAAATAGCCATAAACATTGGTTACGCTGCGTTTGTGTTTATATCGTTGGCTGCTGTTGGCGCGTTTTTCGAGCAAAAAAAATGGGCTTTCCCGGTTGAATTTGTGCGGCTTTTTGCCCTGCCTTGGCTAGCCTTTTTGCTACCTATTGATAATAAATTGTGGCTGGCGGTGGCTGTTGCCATAGCGGCTGTATTATCGGGCGCAAGCGTTATTTGGGCCATGTCTATCCGCAGCAAGTTGCAAGATGAGGCCATAAAAGTGGTGCCCTTTGATGCGCAAAAAGAAAAAGAAAAAGAAGCTTCGGCCATGTCGGCATAATTTTCTGCAAAATATTTATGGTTTTTTATTTGTGTGTAAATATCTAATAATCAGCACAAAACAATAACACACTTACCATATAAACCCAATGCTGATTTGTGTAAGTATTGGGTTTTATTTATTAATACTACTTTTGCACTAACCACCATATCGTGCTTATGTACAACCTCTCTGAAACCGAAAGGATTGCACTAGTAGCCGAAAACACCTATAACCCCGTTGTAATTGCTGATACCGGCCGTAAAATAGTATGGGTAAACCATGCATTTACGGAGCTAACCGGCTACGAATTAAATGAGGTTATTGGTAAATCTCCATCGTTTCTACATTGCGAAAATACCGACCCGGCAACCGTTAAAGTCGTAACGGAAAAGCTGGAACGGCGCGAAAAAGTTTGCGCCGACATCATCAACAAAAATAAATTTGGACGAGAGTACTGGATACGCTTTTGCATATCTCCGGTTTTTGTTGGGGATAGATTTGCCGGTTACATCTCTATTGAAAATGAGGTAACTAAAGAGAAAACTTTGTTGAAAGAATTGCAGGAAAATGAACTTAAATACAAGGCTATTTTCAACAGCACTAATGATAGGCATGTGTTTATTGACAAAAATTATATACTGCGCGCCTTTAACAAATCGGCCAAAAAGCAATTCGAAACCAACTTTAATATTAAAATAGCCGAGGGGGACGATTTTAGGAACTATCTGACAAGCCCGCAGGTAGGCAAAATGTTTAAGTATGCGTTTGACCAAGCCATAGGCGGCAAAGATTTCTTTTTTGAAGAAGAGGTTGCCCTGGCCGATGGCCGTAAACAGTGGTATTCCTTTAGGGGCGCACCCGTGTTTAACGATGCCGACGAAATTATTGGCGGCACCTTTAATTGGAGCGAAAAAACACAGGAAAAACACCTACAGGTATTGCTTGAAGAGAGCGAACTGAAATACAAAGCCATTATTGACAGCACCGAAGACCGCCACGTACTTATTGACAAAAACAATAAAATACTGGCCTTTAACAAATCGGCGCTAAAAAACCTGGCTGCATCGTTTGGTTTTGAAATGAAGGAGGGCGACGATTTTGTGGTGTATTTTAAAGGGCACGAACACGTTTTTATGCTACAGCAGGGCCTTGAAAAAGCCTTTAATAATGAGTCGTACGTTTACGAAAGCCATGTAGCATCGCCCATTGGTTACAAATGGCTGCGCATTAGTTATTTGCCGGTACACAACCAGTTTAACCAAATTATTGGCGCTTCTATAAACTGGGGCGATATAACAGCCCAAAAAGAAGCCGAACAAAAGGTGCAAAACCAGCTTAAACAGCTTAAAGAGTTTTCGCACATTACATCGCACAAACTACGCCAACCGTTGGCAAATATTATTGGCCTTACCAACCTTATTACCGGCAAAAACGACCCTGCCGAGTTGCCCTTGCTAATACAAAAGTTGCAAAGTGTAGCATCTGAACTGGACGATGTAATAAACACCATGAGCCTTACCGTTGCTACCGCAGAGTACAACGACAATAACGCTAAAAAAACTACGGGCGATAAAAGCAAACTAGATTCGGTTTTTATAATAGACGACGACCCCGTAAATAATTACATTGCCCGCAAGCTGCTTAATAAAAAGCTGGGCAATATTAAAATTGATGAGTTTTTGCGCGCGCCCGATGCCCTTGTTAAGCTTAAAGAAGGAGCCTTGCCCGACCTTATATTGCTAGACATAAATATGCACCCTATGGACGGTTGGAGCTTTTTAAACGAGTTTGAAAAGCTTAACCTAAAGGTACCTGTAGTTATGTGTTCCTCATCTGTTGACCCTGAAGATTTGCGCAAGGCGCAAGACCACCCACTGGTACGTAATTTTCTGTCAAAACCCCTTATGCCCGAGCATATTAAAGAGTTTGCCCTGTTGTAAACTATTTGTTAAGCAAGCGGTACTTGCTTTTGCCCTACTGCTTCTTGCCTTTAGTGCCCGTAGCAGTGGCTTTTTTCACTTTGGTAGCTTCGCCCGGTTTTTGGCGTATAATACTGTCTTTGCGCTGGTGGTATAAGGTATCGCCGGGCTGTTGAGCGGGCTCAATGCCATACTTCTTTTCAAGTAGCGAGTCGGCCTTGTTTTTTTTGGGCGTTTGCGCATAGGTGCAGGTATAGCCGGTAAGGCTTATAAACGCTATTATCATTATCTTTTTCATGATGCTGCTTTTGTGGTTTTGTTATACTATCAAACTATACATGGGCATTTATTGCCTACTATTGCTCAGGTACTTTAGGCTGTTTTTGCCTTGTGCCGGTGTTTTTAGGCTGCTTCTGCTTTTCGTGGTATATAGTATCAACCGTTGCCTCTTGGCGTTTTATGGCCGTATCGGTGCGGGTGGGTATTGTTATAATGGTAGAGTCGTTACGGTTTTTGCGCAGCGTATCGTTAGGTATGGTTGGGTTTTGCGCCGTGGCCAAGCCTATGCCCGCCAGCAATAAAAGCGCTGTAATTACTATCCTTTTCATGGTGGTAATGGTTACGGTTTCTACATAAAAAAAGCGGCCCGCTTAAAACAGACCGCTTTGTTATTTTCACAATGGTAACAGGTAGTGTTTTGGCTGTTTTTTATACTTAATAGTATATAATAAAAACCGCTGTTATTTGTTCACACTACTCGTTTAGCAACGGGTATTTGCTTTTGTGTGTTTTAGCTTGTTTGGCTTTGACCTTGTTGCTTTGTTTTAGCATACGGGCATTTTCTCTTATAAAAACACTTTTAATATGCCCATTACTGCGGCCATGGTTAAAATTTAATACTTTACTTGATAAATTTTGAAATGGTTTTTTATGGTGTTGCTTACGAAAATTGCGGCCACGGCCCGGAAGGTCGTTGGCTTGAATTTGTTGTGCTTTGGCATAAACGGTGGCAGGCATTGCTTCGGCAATAAAACTGCTAATAATTAATGTTAAAATGGTTAGTAAAATTGAATTTTTCACTTTTGTATTCTCCTATCTTCCTTGTATCATCCTGGGGCAAAAAACAGTCAACATATACGTGCTTTATTCTGTCGCTCTCTATTAAGTAGACAAAGCGCAACACCACTATGTTTAAAAATATATTTTATTAATTTAATAAGATGTATTTGCTTTTGCGCGATTTTTTGTGGGCGTTGTGGGTTTTTTTATTTTTTTTACCCAACAGTTTTTTATTCTCATTATCGTGCTTCGTTCTAATTTTTGCGTTTCGGTTAAGCACTTTTACCCTAAATATGCGGCGCACACCGGTATTGCTGCGGCGCGCTTTGTAGCGTGGTTTAGGGCCTTGTTGTTCTGTAGTTATGGTGTTTGCGGCTGCAAGGGTTTCTGCACAAAAGCTGCTTATAAACAGCGTTAATAGTAATATGGCCAACTTTTTCATACCGTCTCGTATTTGCATTGGTTTGTACTAAAATATATAGCTGTAAATAGTACAAATGGCAAATAAAAAAAGTTCATGGCGGGGCCCTAAAACAAAAGCGCGACACCCGTATATACAGGCGCCGCGCTTTTTGCTACTATTGCTAACTAACTATTTTATTACCTAAGGTTGCTATTGTTTTGTTGGGCCGGTTGTTGTGCAGGCCTATCCATACCAATGGTATTGCTTTGCAACTGCATACCGCCTTTACCTACCGGTGGGCGTTTTACATTGCTTTGTGGGGGCTTTTGGCAACCGTGTTTAGCGTGGCCTAACCCTTTGCCGTTGCCATGGTGCTTGCTATGGCCCAGGTGCTTGCCTTTGCCCGGCCTTGGCGATGGTTTAAGCGCTTTTTGTTTAGCCACATTGCCATGTACGCCTTTTATCTGTTTTTTGCCGTTGTAAGGCTTTATATGCGGATTTTTAAACGCCGGGCGTGCTGTGTTGCTAACTGTTTGGTTCTCGCTGCTGCGGGGTGCTTTTACCACAGGAGCTTGTTTACTGTTAATTACTTTACCTCCGGGGGCTTGCGCCATTGCGCAGTTGTAACCAAATGCGGCCACCATCACTGCTAAAATTGCTTTTTTCATGTTCGTATAGTTTAAGAACGTTACTGGTAGATATTCAATTGGCGTGCCAAGTTTTTAGACAAGAGCGGAGAGCCGAGAGGGTTTTGGAGGGGAAGCGAGGAGCGAAGATGTTTTAGCTCTCCCTTTAATTAAAGGGAGTACCATTTCGCCTTGGGCGAAATGGGGAGGGATTTTTAAATGGGGCAAACCCTCCTCAACCTGAAAATAAATCAATAACATAATGCGTTATTCCTATTAAGAACAACAAAATAATCGCTATAAATAAAATAGCCGTAAGCGCTCTATATAGCTTGTCTTTACTAGGAAATCGTGATTTGAAGAATAGAAAAGATATTTCTATTTCGCCGCCTTCTTTATCTTGTTTTGGAGTAGACATAATTCACCTTTTTAATTGTGTGTCTATCCTTTAATCGGCGGGCCTTACAAATTTGCAGATTGTTTCACATTCAACCACTATGATTTGATTTAAAAATTTGTCCTATATCTTTCATCTATCATATTTATAGGTGTTTTTTATAGATCCTACTGTCATATCAAATTGATAGATATAATTAACAGAAACACATTAAAATTCCCTCATCCCCGGCTCCTTCTTCTGTATATTCTTGCTACAAACAGGACGCACCTATGATGCTAAAACGAGTGGCGTAAGCAACCTCCGGCCTTATTTTCTATACGGGGCACACGCCAACAAGTGAAGCGTAAAAATTGGCGCTGTTCGAATCCCGCCAAAGGCGGGAAAGTTTGCCAATTTTAGCGTAACGCCGTTGTAGCGGGTCGGTAAGAAAATACAGCCGGGAGCTTTCTTTGCTTACTTTCTTTTGCGGTAAAAGAAAGTAAGTCCGCCCGAAGGGCAATAAGAGACATTTTCCTACATTCGCTTCCCTATAATTACACTCTATGAGCAAATACATATTAGCGTTAGACCAAGGCACAACCTCATCTCGCACCATAGTTTTTGATGCCAACGGCCATATTGTAGCCATGGCGCAAAAGGAGTTTACACAGCATTTTCCGCAGCCGGGTTGGGTTGAGCACGATGCTGACGAGATTTGGCGCACGCAACTGCAAACCGCCCACGAGGCATTGATTAACGCTAACCTAACAGCTAAAGATATTGCTGCCATTGGCATTACCAACCAGCGCGAAACTACTGTTGTGTGGGAGAAAGCCACCGGCAAACCCGTTTACAACGCCATTGTTTGGCAAGATAAACGCACCTCTGCTATTTGCGCAGAGCTTAAAGGCCGAGGCTTAGAGAACTACGTGCGCGAAAATACCGGCTTGGTTATCGACTCGTATTTCTCGGGCACTAAAATTAACTGGATACTGGATAACGTAGACGGAGCAAGGGAAAAGGCCCGCAACGGCGAACTTTTATTTGGTACGATTGATACGTGGCTGATATGGAAACTAACCGGCGGCAAAAACCACGTTACCGACTATTCCAACGCATCGCGGACAATGATATACAACATCCGCAACCTGGGTTGGGACTCTAAAATGCTGGAGGAGCTTGACATTCCGAAGGAGATACTGCCGGTTGTTAACCCATCATCGGGCACATTTGGCGTTACCGTAGCCGAACTTTTTAGCGGTATTGAAATACCCATTACCGGCGTAGCCGGCGACCAACAAGCGGCGCTTTTTGGCCAAGCCTGTTTTGATAAAGGAACCGCCAAAAACACCTACGGAACCGGCTGTTTTATGCTGATGAATACCGGTACTGAGCCGGTTTTATCAAAGAACGGCTTGCTAACTACCATTGCCTGGGGCGTAAATGGCAAAGTAGAATACGCGCTGGAAGGCAGCGTATTTGTAGCCGGCGCAGCTATACAGTGGTTGCGCGATGGCTTGAAAGTGGTTGACAGCGCACCCGATAGCGAGTACTTTGCAATGAAAGTGCCCGATACCGGTGGCGTATACGTGGTTCCTGCATTTGTAGGCATGGGCGCTCCCTATTGGGATATGGAGGCTCGTGGCGCTATGTTTGGCATTACACGCGGCACTACCAAATCGCACATTATACGCGCAACGTTGGAAAGCCTTGCCTACCAAACCAAAGACGTGCTTTTGGCAATGGAAATAGACTCGGGTATTACGCTTAAAACCCTTGGGGTTGATGGTGGCGCCTGTGCCAACAATATGCTGATGCAGTTTCAGGCCGATATTTTGGGCACTAACGTACAACGCCCTGCGGTAATTGAAACTACTGCCCTTGGCGCCGCATACCTTGCCGGGCTTGAAGTTGGGCTGTATACCCTTGAAGGTATTGCAGGCAACCAAACCATTGATAAAACCTTTACGCCCGAGATGGACGAAACCAAACGTAGCAAGCTATACAAAGGCTGGAAAAAGGCGGTGGAGTGCACTTTGGCTTGGAAAGAGTAGTTTTATGGTGATTAGTGGCGAGGGTCGATTAATGCTGTTTTTTACCGTATACGTCTTTGCGAGGAGCGAAGCGACGAAGCAATCTTTTTTTGTCATGCTGAACTTGATTCAGCATCTATAGATTTCGCTACAGTGGGTAAGATTAGATGGTCAGCGCTTCATTTTGTTATAACAAAACTTGCGGTCCGAATCAAGTTCGGGATGACACTCTATTTTTGTGTTTTTACAACATGCGAAGGAGATTTCAACTAACAACAGCGGGTATTTCTATCAACAGCATTTTGCTCTTCCCTCCTGCCCTTTTAAAATTTTTCATTTTAATGCTGTTTTTTATCCTTTTTGCGGCTTTTTAGTCGTTTTTTATCAAAAAAAGCGCTTTTTTCAACCAAAAAACACCTGTTTTTTAGCGTATTTGTATTTTGAGGGGTTAACTTAAAGCGATGTTTTGGTTGTTATTTGCTAATAATCAGCATAACATCGCCCTAAAAAGCATGTTTTTGGGCCTTTTTAGCGAAAGTTTACCTAAACCGGCAAAATAAATAATGAGATGGAAAATGGGCGGGTGTTGAAAGAAATCTGTCAAACTCCCCCGGCCTACGGCCACCCCCTCAGGAGGGGGACAATCTCCCTCTTTGAGGGAGTACCCCGAAGGGGGGAGGAAGTTTAGCGAAAAATCAATTCTTCATCAAAGAATACTGCACCAAGTTCGCCCCCATTTTTAGGGCCTTTTGGCGGTTCTCTTCGCGGTCATGGTGAACATCAAAATCTTCCCAACCATCGCCAAGGTCGCACTCAAAGCTATAAAACATTACCAAACGGCCTTCCCACACTAAACCATAGCCTTGCGGGGGCTTATTGTCATGCTCATGTATTTTGGGCAAACCACCCGCAAAATCAAACCGTTGGTGGTATATGGGGTGCGAATAAGGCAGCTCTACCAAGTCCAATTCAGGAAAAACCTTTTTCAACTGCGGGCGGATAAATTTATCCATGCCGTAGTTGTCATCAATATGTAGAAAGCCGCCACCAATAAGGTAATCGCGCAGGTTTTTGGCTTCTTGCTCACTAAACACCACGTTACCGTGGCCGGTCATGTGCAAAAAGGGGTAGTTAAAAATATCCGCGCTGCCAACGTCAACCGTAGCAGGGTCGGGGTTTATAGAAGTTCCCAGGTTGTTATTGCAAAACTCCACCAGGTTGGGCAATGATGTTGGATTGGCATACCAATCCCCTCCCCCATTATATTTTAAAAGCGCTATTTGATAGGTATAGGGCGGCTTTGGGGCAAATGCCGAAACAGCCAGAAAGAGGAAGAGGGCGGATAAAGAGTATGTTATTATTCGTTTCATTTGTTGTTTGTTTCACAAGCCCTACACTTCGACACGCTCAGTGTGACGGGCTTTGTGAGCTTATAAATTCACAAAATTAAACACCGAAGCTACAAAAATTCCGGCGGTTTCAGTACGCAAGCGCGCATCGCCAAGGGTTAACAGCTTAAAACCGGCCTGATGGGCAAGCGCAGCTTCGGCGGGGGTAAAGTCGCCCTCGGGGCCTATTAAAACGAGCAAATCAACGTTTGGTTTTACTTCTGCCTGAATTTCTTTTTTCTCACCCTCGTCGCACCAAGCAAGGTATTTAGCCTGCGGCAGATGCGCTTGCTTAACAAAATCAGCAAAAGGCATAAGGTCGTTCAGCTTGGGCATATAGGCCTTTAACGATTGTTTGGCGGCTGATACTACTACCTTTTCCAGCCTGTCGTGGCGGACATTACGGCGTTCAGACCGGTTGCAAAGCAACAAACTAATCTCTGTAATGCCCATTTCTGTAGCCTTTTCCAGAAAAACTTCAATCCGCTCAATGTTTTTAGTGGGCGCAATGGCAATGTGCAGGCGGGCTTTGGGCGGTGTCTGTTCTTGCTTTGCGAGTATTGATAGCAGCAGCTTTTTACCTGCGGTAGCTAGTATCTCGGCATCATAAAACGCACCTTTGCCATCGGTAAGCCTTATCCTGTCGGCAATTTTAAGGCGCAGCACTTTGGTAGCATGAAAGCTCTCTTCCTCATTTAGTTCGGCAGTGGGGCCGCTTATATCAGTTTCGTAAAACAGGTGCATATTTGGCTTTTATTCGCGGTATAAATACATTTGTGAATGGCCTTGCCAAACATAATCCATACTTTTAAGCAAATGAAAAGGAATTTACTGGTTTTATCATTTTTTTTAGCGGCGTTTCAACTTTCGGCACAAACTACTCAGGCATCAATAAACGATACCCGAAGCGACAGTATAGACATACTTAAAACCACTATAAACCTTGCTATTACTGACTTTACCAACAATACCATAGCCGGTAACACCCAGGTAAAAATACAAGCCAAAGTAAACAATATCAACACGTTATACCTCGATTTGCTATCGCTAACTGTTGATTCTGTAAAGAAAAACAGCCAGTTGCTAAGCTATACGTATGCTAATGACGTGATTAGCATTGCCCTGCCAACTACGCTAAACCAAAACGCAACAGACAGTATTACAGTGTATTACCACGGCGCGCCGGTTACTGACGTGTCTGGGTTTGGCGGTTTTTACTTCTCTACCGATGATAAATATGCCTACAACATTGGCGTTGGCTTTGCCAATCAGCCTCACAACATGGGCCGTTGCTGGTTTCCAACGTTTGACAACTTTGTAGAGCGTTTTGTTTTAGAAGAGCATATTACTGTACTAAGCACATATTCAGCCGTTTGCAACGGTACTTTGCAGGGTGTTATTACCAATGGCAACGGTACTAAAACCTACCACTGGGCGCTACGCGATGAAATTCCGAGCTACTTAGCATCGGTAGCGGTAGCGGCGTATGTGCCTGTTAGCAAGTCTTTCCCCACTATTGCGGGCGGCAATATACCTGTAAAATTGTATTCGCGCGCAGCGGATACGTCCTTCATGAAGAACTCTTTCATCCACCTGAAAGACGCCTTTGATATCTTCGAAAACCGCTTTGGGCCGTATCGCTGGGAGCGTGTAGGCTACGTAGTTGTGCCGTTTATGGCGGGCGCTATGGAGCATGCTACTAATATTGCCTACCCCGCGTTTGCCGTAACCGGCACGCTTACCTTTGAAACCACTATGGCGCATGAGCTGTCGCACATGTGGTTTGGCGACCTTGTAACCTGCGACCGGGCTGAGGAAATGTACATTAATGAGGGCTTTGCGCGCTATTGCGAGGCTATATTTTTAGAGGGGTTGTATGGTGCAGATGCGTACCGCACCGAGATTAAGAAAAACCACCTGGATGTGCTGAATTTTACGCATATTAAAGATGACGGTTTTTACCCTGTAGCCAATGTTCCTCAAGCCTATACCTACGGCTCAACATCGTATGAAAAGGGGGCCGACGTAGTGCACACACTGCGCAGCTATATGGGCGATACCGCCTTTTTTGACGGCTTAAAATCGTTTTTAAATACAAACCCGTTTACCGATGTAAACTCGCTTAGTATGCGCGATGATTTGGAGGCCGCTACTGGCCTGCAATTGCACCCTTTTTTCGATGATTGGGTGTTGTCTGAGGGTTTCCCACACTTCGCTATCGATTCGTTTGCTGTAGCGCCCAATGGCTTACAATTTGACGTAACAGTATTTGTACGCCAGCGCCTTAAAAATGCCCCACATTTATATACCAATGTGCCGTTTAATTTGTCTTTTAAAGGGCTTAATGGCGAGGCAACATCACGCCCCTTTATAGCGTCAAACGCCAATAGCCAAGCTACTTTTACCATACCGTTCAACCCGGTGTTTGCCGCCCTTAACATGGACGACCGCATAAGCCATGCTATAACTACGGATGAGCGTTATTTTAGCCAAACCGGCAGTGTTAGCCTTTTTAATGCCCTTTGCACTATAAATGCCACGGGTGTGGGCGATTCAGTATTAATATATGCAGAACATAACTGGATTGCGCCCGATAATGTTACCGACCCGAACGACGATGTAGCCCTATCAACCCAGCGCTACTGGAGGCTTAGCGGCATTTACAAAGGTGGCTTTTTTGCTAAAGGCACATTTTCTTATAACGGAAAAACACCGGCAGCGGCCAATAGCGGTTGGCTTGATAATGAACTGATTACCACAACCGAAGACAGCCTAATACTAATGTACCGCCCTGGCCCGGGCTATGCCTGGAAAAAATGCCCCTACAGCACGCTAAACACCCAAGGCAGCAGCACCGATAAAATTGGCCGTTTTGAGGTTGATACCTTGCGCTTTGGCGAGTATTGCCTGGCTAAAGGCACGGCCACTGTAGGCATTAAAGAACAAACGGTTAGCGCTACAACTAAACTATTGGTTTACCCAAACCCGGCATCAAACAACATTACTATTGAGGCCGACCGTTTCATTCCACAGAACACTGTGGTAACGGTGGTTTCATCAATAGGAAGCGTTGTAAAAAGCTTTAACACAACAAGCCTTACCAGCAAACTAACCGTTGATTTAAGCGGCTTGGCCCAGGGCGTATACTACATACGCATTGGCAGCAGCGCGGCACGGGTTGTGGTGATGTAAGCCCCTCCCCTACTCTTTCTTTTTAAGGCTTTCTTTAAAACCCTTTTGGCATACAGGGCAACGCAGCACCAGTGCTAGTTTGCGACCCTCAACAGCGCCGCCGCAAATGGTATTATTTACTGCGTGGGGCAGGCTTTGCGGTGGAGTTTCTTCCACACAAACAATGCCGTAAGCCACTTTTACAACGGCTTTATGCAGACGCTTATTATGCTTTTCGCAGGTGCGGAAATCTTCTATAAAAGCCTTTCGGCCTAGCTTTTTTGTTTTGTATTCTGATTTATGATAGGGTGTATAATCTACCCGGCAAGCTGAAACAGCCGATATAAAAATCAAAACTATTATATAGAAAATCGGCTTCATTTATTTTCTTCTCTTTTCCTATTTTCTCTTCTGCTCTCTCTATTATTCTTTCTATAAATCTTATTTGTTTCTTTTAACGCCTTTATATATTCGCGCTGGCAAGTGGTACAATAACCATACAATTGAATTGGAAAAACACGATTTTTTCGAGCTTCATTTTTGCTATGTGGTCTACTGGAATATTTGTTAAATGCATATTTTGCATTGGGCCATTCTTTTGGTTTACTCCCAAAACCTCTTTTTATTAAAGGGATATAATTATCTATTCTGTATCCGGGGTTATTATATTTATTATAAAAAACTATTGTTGTGCGTAGATGGCTACCGTGTTTTTGGCAAATATTTATTTTTTCTTTGAAGTTTTCGCGTGTAACTAACCTGTAATCGCCGATGTAGTTCTTAAATCTTTTCGGTGCATGCTCTGTTTTGCGCATTATTCCACACGACGCGATAATAAAGCAAATAAATAATACCAAAAAAACGCCCGGTGTTTTCACGCTACAAACCTACAACATTGGCGCGTAGCGCCTGAATTTTTTTTTAAAACCGCGCTTGTTAATTGCCTGTTGGTTTGCTTCTTTAAAATTGCTAATACGCCCTGATAACCGGCTTTGTTTCGCCATGGGCAGTATCGGTGCTGCACACTGTTGAAGGCGCCAGTGAAGGATTTTTTGTTGGCTTTTGCGTTGTATCGGCTATGATTGTTACGCCTTGGTTTTCGTTGTCAGCAAAGCCATCGGTTCTGCCCGATGCGCACCCGGTGAAAACTGCAACTACAACAACTAACAAAAGCATCCAATTCTTCATGCCACAAACGTACAACATCGGCGCGTAGCGCCCGAAAAATTTTTTGAGACTTAGGTAGTGAACAACGTGTTTATAACCCTTTTAATCCCTCCCCCACCCTGCCTTTGGCAGGTGGGTACTCCCTTTACAAGGGAGAGCTTTAAACCATTAGCAGGCTAATTTTCTCTCTCTTTTTACGCTCTGTTTCTCTTTCTTAAAGGCCTAATTGTGCTGATAAATCAAGCATACGGCGTATGCTCTTCTCTGCCCCTACCCTAATATTTTCGGGTACTTCAATCTCCGGTGATTCATTTTTCAGGCATAAATACAGCTTTTCCAAGGTATTCAGCTTCATGTGGGGGCAGTCGTTACAGGCGCAATTGGTGGTTGGTGGTGCAGGTATAAAAGTTTTTGTTGGACTGTCTTTCTGCATTTGGTGCAGTATGCCTGTTTCGGTAGCTACTATGAACGATTGTGCATCGCTTTTCTTGCTGTAATTCAGCAATGCCGTGGTCGAGCCGATGAAATCGGCCAATGCCAAAATGGGTTCTTCACACTCGGGGTGGGCAATAATTTTAGCCCCGGGGTTTTGCTCTTTCAGCTTTAAAATGCGTTGTTGCGAGAATATTTCGTGTACCATGCAGGCACCGTTCCACAATACTAAATCTCGTCCGGTTTGCTTAGCTACGTAAGCGCCCAGGTTTTTATCGGGGGCAAAAATTATCTTTTGGTCTTTAGGCAAACTGTTTACAATTTGCACCGCGTTTGATGAGGTGCAAATAATGTCTGAAAGGGCTTTTATTTCAGCCGAACAGTTAATGTAGGTGATAACCAAATGGTCGGGGTGTTGGGCTTTAAACGCAGCAAATTCAACGGGTGGGCAACCATCGGCTAATGAGCAGCCGGCCTTTAAATCGGGCAGAACAACCTTTTTGTGTGGGTTTATAATCTTAGCTGTTTCGGCCATAAAATGCACACCGGCAAACACAATAATGTCGGCCTCGGTTTTAGCGGCTTGTTGAGACAGGCCCAGGCTATCGCCAATATAATCGGCTACATCCTGAATATCGCCCACCTGGTAGTAGTGCGCAAGCACCACCGCATTCTTTTCTTTCTTCAGCTTTTCTATCTCTGCAAATAAATCAAGCTGCACGTCAATTTCAAGAGTATTCAACATCTATAATAATAATAAAACCTTTTTAAATATAAAATATATAATACTATTAGGGTGTTAGTCCTTCGGATATCTTTTTATTTATCCTCTTGTATATATGGGTTATCAGTTTTCATTAACGCGTTGCTAACAATTACTTTTGCCGTATTTACTGGGCTAAGCCTTGCTATCAACACATGGCTGATTACTATGTTTGTGCAAAAGTAAACCTTTATACACATACCTTTTATTGTTGATAGTATAATGATTTAAAAACAATAACTCGACAAGCCCTGCTATTGTTTGTTGTAAAATTACCCTTCGTTGCTCTTTTTGTTAGATCTTGCAACACTAAGTTTTAGAAAATATATAACATGCAGTACACCGTTATTAACAAGCATTTAACAACCCCTTCTGTTTCAATAACTAAAGCGCTAAAATACCTTATTCTATTGGTGTTTGTAGCAATATCTACCACATCTTCTGCACAGCAGGTTTATAGTAAAGAAGATTCGATATTTATTAAGAAGATTTTTGATGCAGCCCTTACCCAGGGCCAAGCGTATGAGAATTTGCGCTTTTTGTGTAAACAGATAGGAAACCGTATAAGCGGTAGTGAACAGGCAGCAAAAGCGGTTGAATTTACCTATACTATTATGGGTACATCGGGGTATGATACGGTGTTTAAACAACCGGTAATGGTGCCGCACTGGGTACGTGGTAATGTTGAATTGGGCTATATAGCCGGAAAGAAAACACAAATAAAGGCCTTAGGTGGAAGTATTAGCACACCTAAAGATGGTATTACTGCTGAAGTAATTGAGGTTCACGATATTGACGAATTGCAAAAGCTAGGCACTGCTAAGGTTAAGGGTAAAATTGTGTTTTTTAACCGCCCTATGGACCCTAAAAACATACACACTTTTGTATCATATGGAGGATGTGTAGACCAGCGTTGGAAAGGCCCGAGTGAAGCCGCTAAATATGGCGCTGTGGCTACTATTTGCCGCTCGATGACGTTAGCGACAGATACCTTTCCGCATACAGGTTCTATGAAGTATGAAGACGGTATTACTAAAATACCAGCCTGCGCTATATCTACCGTAGGTGCAGATTTATTATCGGCTGAGTTGAAGAAAGGCAGTGTAAAATTTAAGCTTCAACTTAACTGTTATATGGCAGATAGTGTAGAATCGGCAAACGTTGTAGGCCAGTTGAACGGAAGTAAATTTACCGGCTTTATTATATGTGGTGGGCACTTGGACAGTTGGGATGTTGGCGAAGGTGCGCACGATGATGGTGCCGGTTGCGTACAAAGTATAGAAGCGCTGCGCCTATTATCCTTGTTGGGTTATAAACCCCTGCATAACCTGCGTGCCGTTATGTTTATGAATGAAGAAAACGGCCTTAAAGGAGGTAAAAAATATGCTGAATTGGCTGCTAAAAACGGCGAGAAAACGGTGTTTGCAATAGAGAGTGACGAAGGAGGTTTTACACCCCGCGGTTTTCATGTAGATGATAGCCCGGCAACGGTTAAATTTATAAAACAGTTTGCGCCTTTGCTTGCCCCATATGGTTTGTACGACTTAGGCGGCGGCGGCGGCGGTGCAGATATTAGTCCTTTGCGTCCGCAGGGAACAGCCTTATTAAACTACCTACCCGATAGCCAACGGTATTTTGATTATCACCATACCGATGCTGATGTATTTGAAGCGGTTAATCCGCGCGAATTGGCGCTGGGCGCGGCAAGCATGGCGGCTATGATTTATTTAATGGATAAGTATTCTACTAAGTAACCTTTTGTCACACTGAGCGCGTCGAAGGGTCCTCCCCCACCCTGCTAAAGCAGGGCACCCCCTCCGTGAGGGGGACATTTAAAAATTGTATGCAAGCACCCACCCATATACTCACAGGTTCTATTATTAGCGAGGCTTTTAAGCCTATGAAGAATAGAAAACTGGCGTTTGCTTTGGTGGCGGTATTTGCTTTTTTATCGCACGGTTTGCTTGATAAGTTTGCGAAAATGACCTACCACCGGCCTGATGCCGACTTTAACGACCCTGTTTGGGTGGGCTATCATATCGGTGTTTTAGTGGCCACTATATTATTCTTCCGTTGGTGGTGGAAGGATTATAAATGGGGGATATTTTTTGCTTTGTTGCCCGATTTTGACTGGGTAATAGTACACGGGCAAAACTTATTGGGCATTGCATACTATGCTAAAACCAGAGTGCCGGGTATATCACGCCATTTTTACGATACGGGATATATCCATTCTACCCTGCATTACCTGTACGATACTATTTGGCCGTTTTACTATTTGAATGATTTACCTGATTATCGATATGAACCAATAACTGCTGTAGGCGAAGTTTTGCTTTTGGTGTTACTTTATCTATTGCTACGGGCAATAAAGCGCAGAAATGTCACAAAAACGCCATTAATTTAGCTGTGTTCCTTAATTGACGTGGAATACAAAGGGCGTTGCTTTAAATACATTTTCTCCCCCGCCAAAAGGACATTGTTCCAAAACGGGCACAAAAGCGCTTAAAACGCAAATAAACACCCTTTTTTAGCTACTTAATGGCCTTAATACTGAACGTACCCTTTGGTGAGGCTATTTGAATGAAATAAGTGCCAGGAGATAGGGTAGGTGGCAGGGTTAATTTTATTTCATGGTCGCCCTTAGCCTGATTTTCATTTTCTACAAAAGTGGTTACCAATTTTCCCTGGCTGTCGATAAGGGTAATTGAAATTTGCTCTTTCTCAGCCAAAGTGTATTTTAATGTCTCGGTTTGTTGAAGTGGGTTGGGATAGAGTAGGGGGGCGGTTTCGGTTTGAGAGAATTCGAGTAGGCCCACCTCTAAGCCCGATAAAAACCGAATAGCTATAAAATCGCCAGTTGTAATAGAAGGCTGGGTTGTTCCTGCACAAATAATTTTATTATCCTGCTGTATTGCACAGGCAGAAAAAACATCATTAACACCCATAGGCTCTATTTCTACAATTCCATTATTTCCGAAAGTAGTATCAAGGTTGCCATCGATATCAAGTCTTGCAACTAACATTGTGTTATTAACAAAATCAGAGTAACCCGCAGCTATTATTTTATCGTCGTTTTGTATACACACACCAAAACAAGCCGCCCGACCATTAAAAAATACTGCTATGCCCATACTGCCAAAAGTGGTATTTGTGCTGCCATCGTTGTTATAGCGGAAAACCGATGCGTTTAAATCGTTACCATTTGTTTTTATACCGGCAGCTACCAACCTCCCATTGTTGTCGGCTTCAATATCATAAATGTTAAAATATTCATTTGCTATAGAGTCTATTACTATTCCGTTGTTGCCAAAACCCGGTATAGGCTGTCCGTTGCCATTTAAACCTACCAGCAAAATATCCTTTCCAAAGTTTCGTTCTGCCATTCCGCCTATGTAAATATTATTATTGTATTGGGTTACACAAGTACCTTTTAAGTATATGTTTGGTATTTCAATACTGTTTATTCCCGACCCGTTGTAGGTGTTATCCAATGTGCCATTTGCATTAAGCCGAATTGTAAAAAGGGCACTTGTAATATCTGTAAAAGTTTCGCCCACTGCTACAATTTTACCGTCGGGCTGTACTATAATATCGTTAAAACGAGCATTGTTTTGCCCCAATATCATAAACACACCCGATGAGTTAAATGTAGTATCAAAAGTACCGTCGGTATTTAGCCTTATTAATAAACCAACAGTGGTATCATTATAACTTGCCCACCCGGCAAAAACAGGTTTGTCGTCTGCCTGCACGGCAACACTTAGAAGGGCCTCTTGGCCGGTAACTCCGTTATCAATTATTATAGTTCCGGCATTGTTAAAGCTATTGTCAAGGCTGCCGTTTGAAAGGTGTTTGGTAATTAATAGTTTTTCAAATACAGGCAGGTTGTTTACTATACTAAAGGTATGCCCACAGATATAAAAACCATCGTCCGATGTAAGGGCTATCTTTCTACCACTATTTGATATTCCGGGTATAAGGTTTGTTGTAACCATGCCATCCGTACCAAATGTTGAATCAATGCCACCGGGCTGGGCGTATGAATTTTCACAAATAATAAGTAGAAACAGGAACAGCGTATTTTTCATGTTAAATAAAATAGTTTCCGAAAAATAATAAATATACTAAACCAAGCTACTTGTTGGCATAGGATTTAAGACTTCTTTATCACGTATATCAGGCTGCTGTACTCACCTGTTTTTTTAGCTGAGTTGTTTGATTTAAACCCGGAAAGAAAGCCATTCAGCATAGCGCCAATTCCGGTTTTACCATTGTAGCCTTCGCTCACCATCGAGATATAGTAGGCGTCAAAAACCATCGGGCGAATATCTACCACTTGTAGACCATTGTTCTTCATTATGGCTTTCATGCTGGTTTGGTCGAAGTGCCAAATATGCCTTGGCACATCATAGGCCGCCCAGTTTTCTTTGTAGATTTTTTCTTCCGCCGTATTGTGGTTGGGCACCGCCACAATTAAAACCCCATCGTCTTTTAACAACATTTTTAATTTAGCCACACGCTCGTTTAATGGATAAACGTGTTCTAAAACATGCCACAGGGTTATGGCATCAAAACGCTTTTCTTCCAGCAGGTTTATCTCGGTTTCCTTAATGACCGGCAAGCCATAATTGGTAATCGCCAAGCTTCGGGCATCGTCTCCGGGTTCTAACCCTGTTACATCCCAGCCATTCTGTTTGCAGTAATTTAAAAACTCGCCTGTGCCACAGCCGTGGTCTAATAAGCGGCGACCCTGTGTAAACTCTTTTAGCAGATTTTCTTTCTTCTTAATAGAGTAATTGCGCACCGCAGCATAGACCTTATTGATTAATCCTTTACGGGTGTTGGAGTGCGATATGTAGTTCTCCGACTGATAATATTTATATGCTTCAGCCTCTGTTGGCCTAGGACTTGTTACCACAAACCGACAAGTTTCACATGAAACAATTTGAAATGTTTCACGTGAAACAGTGTTATCTGTACACGCTATAAAAGGGGTAAATGTGTTGCCCGAACAAACGGGGCAGGAGGGAAGGGTCTCTAAATTTTCTGCCAATGTTATATATGTTTCACGTGGAACAATAGAATATTTATTTAGCCCCGGGTTTAAGCCCGGGGCAGAAAAAGGAGTATTATCTTCCCAAGAAGACCATTAAAACCGAAATATCGGAAGGAGAAACTCCGCTAATGCGCGATGCTTGTCCAAGGCTTGAGGGTTTAATTTTAGTTAATTTTTGGCGCGCCTCCATACTAAGTGAGTTTAACGCATGGTAATCAAAGTCGGGTTTTAGGTATATATTCTCGAACCGAAGTTGCTTTTCAGCCATATCGTGTTCTTTGTCTATATACCCTTCGTACTTAATTAATATCTCAGCCTCCTCAATAGCCTCTTCATTCAGCCCGGTTAAATAATTTTCTAATGCCGGAACTGCTTTCTGTAACTCAATAATATTTACTTGCGGACGGCTTAATATATTAACCAGCTTTAATTTTTGATTAATTGGGGCGGTACCAACTTCATTTAAATACGGGTTTACAGTATCCGGCTCCACACTTTCATTTTTAAGGTGCTTGATAATGTCTTGCGTTTGGGATAGTTTTTCAATTACGGCTTCATAACGATCTTGCTTTGCCAAGCCCATTTCAAAACTGCGAGGTGTTAACCTAACGTCGGCATTATCCTGACGAAGCAAAATCCGATACTCTGCCCTTGAGGTAAACATACGGTATGGTTCTTCTGTGCCTTTTGTAATTAGGTCATCAATTAAAACGCCAATGTATGCCTCGCTACGTTTCAATATAAACGGGTCCTGATTATGAATTTTCAGGTGTGCATTTATACCGGCCATCAATCCTTGGCAAGCAGCTTCTTCGTAGCCCGTTGTGCCATTAATTTGCCCTGCAAAATATAAGTTCTCAATCAGCTTGGTTTCTAGTGTTAAACCCAACTGCGTTGGTGGAAAATAATCGTATTCTATAGCATAGCCAGGGCGAAACATTTTTGCATGTTCAAAGCCCGCAATTTTTCGCAGTGCTTTGTTCTGCACATCTTCTGGCAACGAGGTTGAAAAACCATTTACATAAATCTCCACTGTGCTCCAGCCCTCCGGCTCAACAAAAATTTGGTGGCGGTCTTTATCCGCAAAGCGGTCAATTTTATCTTCAATAGACGGACAGTAACGCGGGCCAAGGCCTTGTATACGGCCGCTAAACATGGGCGATTTATCAAAGCCGGTGCGTAGCAAATCGTGCACCTCTTCGTTAGTATACGTTATCCAGCAAGGGCGTTGTTTTGCCAGCTTGCTTGTCTTGTCTGAGTATGAAAATTTAGACGGGTTTTCATCGCCCGGCTGCACCTCCATTTTGGAATAGTCTAAACTACGGCCATCAATACGTGGAGGCGTACCGGTTTTCATGCGGCCATGTTCAAAACCTAACTCTATAAGCTGCTCGGTAATGCCTGTTGCAGCACGCTCGGCCATACGGCCGCCGCCAAATTGTTTTTCGCCAACGTGTATTACGCCATTAAGAAAAGTACCGTTGGTTAATACAACCGATTTGGCTTTTATCTCTAAGCCCATACCGGTAACAACACCGGCGGCTTTGCCGTCTTTTATTATCAATTTGCTAACCATATCCTGAAAGAAATCTACGTTAGGAGTTTCTTCCAGCATTTGCCTCCACTCGGCGGCAAAAAGCATACGGTCGTTTTGGGTGCGCGGGCTCCACATAGCGGGGCCTTTGCTTTTATTCAGCATTCTAAACTGTATGGCCGATTTATCGGTAACAATACCCGAATAGCCGCCCAAGGCATCAATCTCGCGCACAATTTGCCCCTTGGCTACGCCGCCCATTGCGGGGTTGCAGCTCATTTGGGCAATGGTTTGCATATTCATTGTTACCAGCATAACGCGGCTACCCATATTGGCGGCAGCGGCAGCGGCCTCGCAACCTGCGTGGCCCGCACCAACAACAATTACATCATACTCTGTAAACATTACAAATTATATAAGTTACAAAGATAGTACGAATTTTTTTTATACTCTGTGGTTAAAATGTCCCCTTACGGAGGGGGCGCCCATGTTTACGAGGAGAAATTTATTTTGGCTCAAAACCAAACAGCACCTTTTTTATATATTGCACAACCAAACAAATAATTATGAAAGCCACCAAACTTTTTTTAGCGCTCCTACTCCTGAGTGCCCTTGGAACAATAAAAGCACAAAACATCACATTTTCTGCAATGAAAACAATTGTTGAGTTTTCTGATTATGCCCCCGCCGGCAACTATATAGCGGCATTGGGCTACGACCACAAAACGATAGAGGTAAGAGAAAAAGATGTTTTACACACCTTTAAATCGCTAAAAGTTAGCTGTGTGTGGAATGACGATAAGCATGATTATGAATACTATAATTCATTGAATTATTATTCGTCAAACAGCCCTACAGGCTCAAACATGGTGTCTTTCGGTACAAAATGCTCTTACCAATATAAAAACCTGTTAAATGAAATTATTGCCCAGGGTTTTTATGTTACAGATACTAAAACAATGAATAACGGCAGCAAAAAAATAATATACAAAAGCGAAAGCCACCCGGGACTTGAAATAAACACAATAGTGGCCGACACCGATACAGAAGACATTTTTGCACACATTGTTGTTTTATTTATTAGCAGGCATTAACACCCTTGGCGCAAGATTTACATACCCATACCTAAAAAGAGCACGAATTTTTGCTATAAAAATATACTACGCAGCCATACTCATGCCCATCTTGCGGCATTCTTCCACACAGTTAAGGCAGGTTTGTACGCAGCGTTTGCAATAAGTATTATCATATTCGGCGCAGGCGTTGGCGCATTGTTCGCATACAAAGGCACAAATGGCAGATATTTCGCGCTTTTTGGCACTTCCACTAGCCATGTAGCGTGCGGCATTATAGCATATAGCAGCACATTCTATGGTTAGGCGGGTACAATCTGCGGTGGCAAAATCTTCGCTGCGCGAAAAAGCATAGGCACTGTTATCGCATACTTCGGCACATTTTAAGCAGGCCTCAATGCATTCTTTATAGAGTAAATGTTCTGCGGTCATAAAATGCGGTTTTGGGTGCTGAAAGGATAACCGAAAGCAAATCAGCTTTGTTCATTTAATTAATAGCCAATCAGTAACTCACTAACCACGCGCTACTATTAAATTATTTTCACTTTCTTTGTTATTCCTTGTACATAGCCCAACATATAGATATGAAAAGCTTTCGCGATGCAAACCTTTGGTTGATGTCGGCTTTTGCCGTATTGGTAATTGGGCTGGGTGTTGTAGTATTTAGCCAATCGCCGTATAGCCTGCAGCAAAGCGCCGCGCCGGTAGCGGTGGTTCAAAAAGACACTACCTATAAACTGTCTATACTTTTTGCGGGCGATGTTATGCAGCATTCGCCCCAGTTAGATGCCGCTTTTAACCCCGCCGACAAGCAGTACTATTACGACAATTGTTTTCGCTTTGTAAAGCCATTGGTTAGCAATTACGATTTAGCCATTGCCAACCTGGAGACCACTTTTGGCGATGAGCCTTACAGCGGCTACCCCATGTTTTGCAGCCCCGATAATTTAGGAAAATCGTTAGCCAACGCCGGGTTTGATATTTTGGCTACCTGCAACAACCATAGTGCCGACAAGGGCGCTCGGGGCCTACAGCGCACTATTGATATTGTGGAGCATTTTGGTATGGAACATACCGGAACCTTTAAAGATACTACCAATCGCCTGGGCGAGTACCCGCTTATTGTTACCCGCAACAACATAAAATTGGCGCTGCTAAATTATACGTACGATACCAACGGCATGCCTGTGCCCAAGCCCTATATTGTAAATTTAATAGACACCGCCGCTATTGCTGCCGACCTTAAGCGCGCCGATTTTTACAACCCCGATTATAAAATTGTATTTTTTCATTGGGGGTTAGAATACCAACGGCAACCTAGCGCAGTGCAGCGCATGCTGGCTAAGTTTTGTTTTGAACATGGCGCCGATTTGGTTATTGGCGGTCACCCACACGTTATACAGCCTATTGAGGAAATTAACTATACTTACAAAGGGCAAAAGAAAAAAGGGGTGGTGTATTGGTCGTTGGGCAACTACATATCTAACCAACGCAATGCCCATACCGACGGGGGTATTATGGCCCATTTAGAGTTGGAAAAAGACACTAAAACAGGCGTTACCAAGCTGGCCAACTATGGCTACATTCCGGCATGGGTAAACAAAAACACGCGCACAGCCGATAAAAAGGACTATTTCATTATGCCATCGTCGCTATATGAAATTGACTCTACATTATTTGAAATAACCAAGGCCGAGAAATACAAATTCAAACAGTTTACTGTTGACACCCGCCTGCATTTAAAAAATGCCAAAGAGATAAAATTCCCCATTGCGTACCGCACCGATACCGCTACTTTTAACCACATAAAGGCACAATACAAAGTGCAGGCCCTAAGCACTACCGACGATTTAGAGGCAGCACAAATACCCGCCAAATTTGGCATGAATACCGATACGCTAAAATGGCTTTGCCAATGCGAACCATCGTTTACCAAAGAGCAGCAAGGCAGCAACTATGTGTACAGTTTTGTTGCGCTACCAACCATTGAAAACGCCCGCAAAATAGCCCGCAAGTTCCGCGAGTACGGAGCCCAAAGGGCAATGGTTATTGTGGAGTATAAGTAGTCACCACCCCCTTCCCCATACTAATTTAGGAGGGGAAAGAAAAAGTCCTTCTCCTTTAGGAGAAGGATATAGGATGAGGTAAATAACCCTTATCTTCGCGCAACTTTTATAGCCATGAAAAAAATACACATGGTTGATTTGAAAGGGCAATACGACAAGATAAAGCCCCAAATTGACCAGGCCATACAAAACGTATTAGACACCACCGCGTTCATTAACGGACCGGATGTAAAAGCCTTTGCTACCGAGCTGGAGCAGCACTTGGGCATACCCCATGCAATACCCTGCGCCAACGGTACCGATGCCCTGCAAATAGCCATGATGGCGCTTAACCTAAAACCCGGCGACGAGGTTATTACCGCTAACTTTACCTATGTGGCTACTGCTGAGGTTATAGCATTATTGGGCTTAAAACCTGTTTTGGTTGAATGTAATCCCGACACATTTTGCATTGACCCTGCTGCGATTGAAAAGGCCATATCGCCCAAAACTAAAGCAATTGTGCCTGTGCATTTATTTGGCCAATGTGCCGATATGGAACCGATAATGGAAATTGCCAATCGCCACAACCTATTTGTAATTGAAGATACTGCCCAAGCCATTGGCGCAACATACACTTTTGCCGATGGGACTAAAAAGCCCGCAGGCGCTATTGGGCATGTGGGAACAACATCGTTTTTCCCATCAAAAAACTTGGGTTGCTACGGCGATGGTGGCGCTATTTTTACTACTGATGAAAAGCTGGCAAAGCGCCTCCGCATGATAGCCAACCACGGCCAAAGCGTGCAGTATGTACACGATGATATCGGCGTAAACTCGCGTTTAGATACCATACAAGCGGCCATTTTGCGTGTTAAATTGCAGCATTTAGATGAATATTCGGCGGCGCGTGTTGCTGTTGCCGATGCCTATGATAAAGCCTTTGCTAATCACCCAAATTTAATCACTCCCAAACGCGCAGCCAACTCTACACATGTGTTTCACCAATACACAGTACAGCTAAAAGGCGCCGACCGTTCCGCGTTAAAGGAGTATTTGGCAAGTAAAGAAATACCTATGATGGTATATTACCCATTGCCGTTGCACATGCAAAAAGCCTATGCCGATGCACGTTATAACGAGGGCGATTTTCCCATTACCGAACAACTATGCAAAACCGTGTTCTCGCTACCCATACATACTGAAATGGACAGCGACACACAGCAATTTATAATTGAAAGCGTATTAACTTTTTTTAATAATTAACACTGCTTTTCGTCACGATGAGCGCGTCGAAGCGTGCACGCAAATAGGGCAGGGGTGAAATAAAAATATGAAAATAGCCGTAGTAGGAACCGGATACGTTGGCCTGGTAACAGGCGTTTGCCTGGCAGAAACCGGCAATACCGTTATTTGCGTTGATATTGACGATAACAAAATTGCTAAACTGCAAAATGGCGAGGTGCCTATTTACGAGCCTTACCTTGATGTGTATTTAGAGCGCAACATAAAAGGCGGGCGTATTACGTTTACCAAAGAGTTAAAGTCGGCGGTAGAGCAATCACAGTTTGTGTTTTTTGCCCTGCCCACGCCCGATGGCGGCGATGGAGCAGCCGATCTTTCATTTGTATTAGATGCCGCAGCCGAGGTTGCCGGCTATTTGAATGATTTTAAAATCATCATCAATAAAAGTACCGTGCCGGTAGGTACCGCAGAGAAAGTTCGTGCAGCTATTTCGGCCCGCACGCAGCAAGAGTTTGCTGTAGTATCGAACCCGGAATTTTTGCGCGAAGGCTTTGCGGTAGAAGATTTTATGAAGCCCGACCGTGTGGTGATTGGAACATCGTCGGAGAAGGCAGCTGAACTGATGACGGAACTTTACATGCCCTATGTAAGCGACAAAGAGCAAATTATTTTAATGGACGAACGCTCGGCAGAGCTTACCAAATATGCCGCTAACTCATTCCTTGCGTTGAAGATTACCTTTATGAATGAGATGGCCCGTTTATGCGAACTAACCGGCGCCAATGTTGACCATATTCGCCACGGTATAGGTACTGATGGCCGCATTGGCCCGCGGTTTCTGTTCCCCGGCATTGGGTATGGTGGTAGCTGCTTCCCCAAAGATGTAAAGGCGCTTGTTAAGTCAGCACAAGATTTTGGCTATGATTTCAGCCTGATAAAAGCCGTACACGCCGTAAACGAGGAGCAGAAAAAGGCCCTTGTACCCAAAGTTTTAAAACATTTTCACAACGATATTAAAGGCAAAACATTTGCCGTTTGGGGCCTATCATTTAAGCCTGAAACCGACGATATGCGCGAAGCTCCATCCATCTACACCATTAAAGGGTTGTTAGAAGCCGGTGCTGATGTTATTGCATTTGACCCCGAAGCAATGGATAATGCCCGCCGCATCTTTACCGATAAAATAACCTTTGCCGACAACCAGTACGACATGACAAAAAATGCCGATGCGTTGATTATCTGCACCGAATGGGCGGCCTTCCGCAAGCCCGATTTTGAGGTGCTTTCGGCTAATTTGAACAACAAAGTGATATTTGACGGGCGTAATTTATTCAACCCGCAAAACATAAAAAAAGAAGGATTTACTTATATCAGCATTGGCAGGCCAATTTTATAGCATGAAAAGGATTTTAATAACCGGCGCGGCCGGGTTTTTGGGTTCGCATTTATGCGACAGGTTTATAAAAGAGGGTTACCATGTTATAGGCATGGATAACCTGATAACAGGCGATTTGAACAATATTTCGCACCTGTTTAAATTGGCCAATTTTGAGTTTTACAACCACGACGTTTCAAAGTTTGTATTTGTGCCCGGCGAGTTGGATTATATCCTGCATTTTGCATCGCCCGCTAGCCCTATCGATTACTTGAAAATCCCCATTCAAACCCTAAAAGTTTCATCGTTAGGAACACATAATTTACTAGGCTTGGCAAGGGTTAAAAAGGCCCGCATATTGGTTGCTTCAACATCTGAAGTGTACGGCGACCCTATGGTGCACCCACAAACCGAAGATTATTGGGGCAATGTAAACCCCATTGGCCCGCGCGGCGTGTACGA
>JANOCJ010000001.1:0-9843 GCA_031412115.1 Flavobacteriales bacterium | reverse complement strand
CATGGTGAATGGTTAGGTTATTAAAGCGTAGTATATTAAAGTGGTCACCTGCAATATCAATAATCATCATGTCATACTCTACGGCATCAATAGGGCAAAACAGGCCCAGCTCTTCGCGCAGAATACTTACAACACTGCCCGCGCCCAGCCCCAATAGCAATACCTTTTGGGGTGGATTATTTTTAAGCTTGATGGCTTTAAAAACCTTTTGAAAAACGCGGTGCAGCCCATCGTATGAATAGTTAGCGTTGGCCGAGTGCAACACATTTTTACCACGTTTGCCCCATACCTCTAACGGACCGCTCAGGGGGCTAATGTAGGTGGCTATGCGCTTGCCAAAAAAATATGCAAAAGGGTTAAACATGCTTTACAAAAGTAATGGTTTGCTACCTTAGTGGCAATTATGGATATTATTAGCCAAAACATATATATTGATGCTGTATTTGCACAGTATAAAACAGAACTAGGCAAGCAATATACTGCCTATAAAAACCATGTATACCGTGTGTTTAACTTAACATTGCAGGCAGGTGATTTTACTGGTGACGAAACAGATGCAATAGCTATTGCTGCTGCCTTTCATGATATTGGAATATGGACTGCCCATACATTTGACTACTTAAAACCTTCGGTAGAATTGGCGAAAGAATATGCAGAGAAGAATAATAAAACAGAGGATATACAATTAATTACGGAGCTAATTAATAACCACCATAAGCTTACTGCATACAAACAGGATAAGGCTGTAGAAGCTTTTCGGCGGGCAGATTTAATCGACCTTTCGTTGGATTTATTTACGTTTGGAATTAAACGAAAAGAGTTGAGAGAACTGAACAAAGCATTTCCGTTTGAAGGATTTCACCGCTTTATTTTTGGACAGATTTTTAAGAATATAATCCGTCATCCCTTAAACCCACTGCCGATAGTTAAGTTTTAGTTTTTAGGCTCAAATAATTCAATTACTAAATCGTCAACCAAAATGGTTTGTTTGCCGGTATACCATAGGTACACTTTTACATTATCCTCGTTGCTGCGTACTTCGGGCGTTATATAATCCATGGTAATTTCATTCCACGAACCTAGCTTTATTTTATCTTTAGGAATTTCGCGTGTGGCGTATTTATAACCTTCCCCTTTATAGTGAAAAGTAGCAACCAATACAGGTTGTGCATCGGCAAAGCTATCGGGCAAAAATACTTTTATAGAGGTGCGCAGCCAGGCATGGTCGTGTGTGGTAAGGTCTTTAAATTTAATGTCTATACCCGGCGAGTATTGAACCTGCTCATTCATCTCTAATACATTTTTGGCGATATTATCTATGGCCACAGTATCTTTAAAATGATTTTCGTAAAGCAATTTTTCGGTATAATTTTCTTCGTCGGTAAGGTATTCAAATTCATCTACCGAACGGTCTACCAGCAGCAGTTTTACATCTTCGGCACTTACGCTCGTTTTACCAAACGTTGCAAAATAATAGGCGCGAGTCATGCGCTCTTTACTTATAATACCCTTTTGAAATTGCCACGTTTGGAATAAGTTAAGCGCTATTAAAAATCCTCCTAAAACGCTAATTGTAACTCTTGAATTACGGCTTAGTGATTTTACCCATTGCATAAAATAACCCAATGGGAATATCAATAAAACATAGGCCGGTAGTATAGAACGTGAACTATAGCTACCCCCGGCATACCACCAGTTTGTCCAGCTAGAGATCAGGTAAACATCCAACAGAAAAAATAATAAAACAGGGTAAAATATTTCGCGTTTATATTTATACAAAAAGTAAAAACCAACCATAGCAAATAGCATAATGGGTGTATAAATAAACCAGCCTTTGCGAAAGCTAAACAGGAAATTAATGGTATGAGGCGATAAAAAATCAAGCCCCTCGCCGGGGTTGGTGTACGAGTAAAAAAAGTAGTGGCCGGTAAACCGTTTCCAATAATACAACTGCGGAAGCCCAATAATAACAACCAACATAGCAATAGCGGCAATGTGCCACCAGTATTGTTTTACCAAATTTATTTTAGCTATAAAGCTGGCCTTATCTTTAATATTCCACAGCAGCGGAATGAGCGCACAGATAATTTCCGTAGGGCGCATAAGCGTCATAAACCCTATGCAAATACCTATCGCTGCTGCATACTTTAGCTTAGGCTGTTTATGCCATTGAATGGTATAATACACCAATATTGCATAAAACGTAAACAGGTAAGTATGCGATAATAATGCCCCGCCAAAGGCTGTCATCTGCAAATAATTGGTACCAAAAAATACCACAATAAGCAGCAACATAGTTAGCCTGTTGCTAAAAAACATGCGCAGTATTTTACCCAAAAACACCAATCCAATAGCAGCATAAATTAGGCTGCCAATAGTAAGGCAATACTGGTAGGGCAACGATAACCCATCAGCGGGATAGCCCAACGGCTCAGCAATGGCGTTGGCTATAAAGAAAAATGGGGCATATAAAACAGCCAGCCCCATAGAGTATTTCATTATCCAGTTGCCGTTTTCAATTTTCACGGCCTGGTAAAGCGTAGCTGTTGGCTGGTACTTAGCTATCAATGCATCCAGCCAGGCTTTATCCTGCAAAGCAATATCGTGGTGAATGAATTTTGCAGGCAAATAGAGGTAGTAGCCAAACACATCCCACGATAAATTATTAACCGGCGGGCTTATTAACAGCGGAATAAACAGGATAATTATAAGCGCTGCAATCAGGTATTTATATGAGTTTTCTGATTGCATAGTCTTTGTTTTCACAAAGGTAAGCTGTTGTTTAATATAATGCTTAATTAAAAGAGGGAAAGCTTATCTACAACAAATGGCTCTCTCTTTTCTAAACCCGGGTATCTAATAACTAACTCATATTTACCTTCACCAAAATCTTTTTGCCCAGGTATATGTTTGCTGAATATCAGATAATTACTACTTGCTGGCCCTTTGTATATGTCTATTATGGAGTTTTTTCCACTAGAAGTAACATAGCAAACCTGAACAACAAGTGTATCTTTATATTTAAAAGCACTACTAGTAGCTGTAATAACATAACTAATGTCAAATCCTTTAGATCGTATTTTTGACAAGCTAATAGAAGTGTTTTTTATACGTGTATTATCATACTTAATATCTAATGAAACTACACAGTAAGGGGGATAAGCCGTACGGTATGCTAGACCTTTATTTTCCTCTTCCAATTTCTTTGCATAAACATTAAGTTCCGCTATTGAATCTAATTGGGTGTCTAAAGCGGTCTCATATGATATACCAGCTGAATCCAATTTGTTCTTCAAAATACTGTTTTCTGTTTCTAACATCTTGTTTTCCCCCTCTAATTTTTTATATCTCTTTTCCAAATCAGTATATCTATTTCTCCATTCATTGATTGTATTATTCAAGTCTTCTATATCTCCAGTATAGCTAACGATTTTATCAAAACCAAAATCAACTACATTTTTATATTTTCCTAATTGAGATGCAAAAAATTTATCAATATCATTTAATAAATTTTCTTTTTGGTCCAATGGCAGCGTTTTAAATTCTTTCAGCCTATCTTGGAGTGTATTTATTTCCGATAATGACCCATTTAATTGCCCTTCTAACTTTGTTAAAGCGTCTTTAGTTACTGGATCAGCAGTCTCTTTCATTTGAATTATTATAGACTTCATTTTTGTCATGCGACTAATATCTTCCTTCAATTCTACTTCTTTAGCGTTTTTCCTATCTTCATAAATAGTTACTGTAGGACTTGCAACATTGCATGTTTGAATATTAATAACAAAATAAACAGCAATTGCAATTGAGACAGAAAGGAGAGTAGCTTTAAGATAAATTAAACTACTATTTTTTTTAGGATTATTTTCTCCTGATGGGTTTTGATTAGGTGTTTGCATGGCTATGTAGGTTTATATCCGATGCAATTATAAAAACAATAATTTATTTAACCAATTATTATTTTTATCACTACATTCAAATCATTAGCCCAACGGTAGTCTTTGGCATACAGCGTGTTTAAGTTGCGTAATGTAACTTCGTTCAACTCCATATTTTTGTAGCCATCAGCGGGGCTTAATGCTCCTGTTTTTATTTTAGGTAAATCTACCGTTTCAACGGTAGTATTATAGCCTACCCAGCTTTTTTGCCCTATTAATACTGCGGGTATTTGGGCTACTAATTTGCGTCCTTTGGTCAACAACACTACAGGCAAAAGCACTAATAAACCAAGCGAAGCAAAGACATCAAACAAGCGCTTGCTCCTTCTGTTGCCAGGTTTTATTATGGAATTAATATCGATGGTATATAAATCGCCATTGGTATTGATAGAATTACTGCCGATGATAAAAAGGCTTTCAGGTGGGGCAATTTTGTACTCTACCTCTCCCCCACGCACACCGGACATGTAGCCGATAATGTTGTTGGCCGATATATCTTTCGCGCAAAAAATCACCTCGTTAATGGTATAAATGCGAATGATATCAACCAGTTGGTTTATCGTTCCCAAATAATCTACATTGGTGGGCATATCTGCCGTAGGCGAAACAAATTTTATAAACTGGCTTTGTATGCCGCTTTGTTTTAGCAATAGCAAAACACGTTGGCCTTCATCGGGTGCGGCAACAATAACAATGCGCTTGCGGCGGCTCAAATCAAAATCGAAGGTTTTGTATTTAACGGCGTGCATTACCAAACGCGTTACCACCATAGTAAACATGGCAAAGGTTGCACCCAGTAAAATAAGGGCGCGAGAGAAGCGGTATTCCTCATTTAGTAAAGCATAGCCCACTAAAATAAGCACCGTACCCAGCACTATGCCCCGCACTATTTTGCCTATATGCGCGGGCTTGTCGTAGCCGCCACTGTAGTATACAGCGCCCAACCACAACACAATGTACGATGGCACTACCACCTGCATAAAAAACGCAGGATATGCCCCTCCTTCTACATATATCTGGTTATGCTCCCAATAGTCTTTTAAAAAATACATGCCTGCAAAAAGCACGGCAGCATCAAATAACGGAAGGGCTGCATTTACTGCAAAACGGCGGGCTATAGCCACACCTGCGCGCAGGTAAATAGCCATATTTATAAGCAACGAAAACAGCTTGGCATTTTGCTGCGAAAAATGTTTTTGCGCAAAAATAACCATGGCCCTGTAAAACACAAACACGTAGTTTACCGAGCCTTTTTTAGTGCTCTCGCCTTTGTAATGAATAATGCGCGTATCGGGGAAATAGTAGTTTTTGTAGCCGCCCAACTGTATGCGGTACGATAGGTCAATATCCTCGCCGTACATAAAAAAGGCCTCATCAAGCAAGCCCACTTTGTCCAGCGTTTCTTTACGCATTAGCATAAAGGCGCCCGAAAGCACATCAATCTCGTGCGTTTTCTCCTTATCTAAATAACCCAAATGGTAACGTCCGAAACGTTTGGAACGTGGAAACAGCGCCGCCAAACCAAATATCTTATAAAACGCCACAGCAGGGGTTGGCAAACCGCGCTTACTCTCGGGCAAAAAATGGCCGCGGCCATCAATCATTTTTACGCCTAAGCCGCCCGCATCGGGGTGGCTATCCATAAAGGCAACTACCTTTTCAAAGGTGTCTTCTTCTACTAATGTATCAGGGTTAAGCAGCAAAATGTATTTGCCTGTGCTCTCTTTTATAGCTTGGTTATTGGCGTACGAGAAGCCTGTGTTTTGTTTATTTTCTATGAGTTTGGCTTCGGGAAATTTCTCCTTCACCATCTTCATCGACCCATCTACCGAGTTATTGTCAACCACCCATACTTCGCCCTCTACGTTTTTCAACGCGTTGAAGACAGAGCGCAAACACTGCTCTAAAAAGTACTCTACATTATAGTTAACTATTACTACGGATAGTTGCATTAAGGGCAAAGATAATAATTAGGGGATAGGGTGCATAGGCTTTGTAAAGCTCTCCCTTATAAAGGGAGTACCTTTTAGCAACGCTAAAAGGGGAGGGATTATTATCGTCCTATAGTAATTACGGGTTGCCTGCGGCGCTCCCGCCGGGGGCGTTCATTTCTTTTGCTTGCACAAAAGAAACGAACCAAAGAAAATGCACCATGAAACCCAACCTTCATTTCGCCTTGCCCGTCCGAATGGATGAAGCCATTCATCCGGGCGGACACTTCGTGCGCCACCCGCACATGCCTTGCGAAATTTCAGGTTCGCACGTTTCGTGGACGTCCCTCGCACAGATTAAAACGCAATAAAACAGAATAAGGAATGCTCGTACGATGGGAATTTACTTCACCAAATTATTCTCGTACATCACCCTATTGGCAATAGAGCGTCCAAGGGTTACTTCGTCGGTAAATTCCAGCTCATCGCCTACAGGAACGCCGCGGGCAATTGTGGTTACTTTTATAGCAAACCCACCCAGTTTTTTAAATAGGTAAAAGTTGGTGGTATCGCCTTCCATAGTGGCACTTAGGGCCAGTATCACCTCGCTAACCGTTCCGTTTGATACGCGGGTAACAAGGGTTTCAATATTTAAATCGGCAGGGCCAACACCATCCATTGGCGATATAATGCCGCCTAACAAATGATATACCCCACGAAAAGTGCGGGTGTTTTCAATAGCCATCACATCGCGAATACTTTCAACTACACAAATAATGGTTTTGTCGCGGCTATTATCTGCACACACGGTACACAAGTCGGCATTGGCAATATTGTGGCATTGGGGGCAGTAATGAATCTCGTTACGCAGGCGGGTAAATGCCGAAGAAAAATTTTCCACCTCATGCACATCGCGCTTTAATAAATTAAGCACCAAACGCAAAGCCGTGCGCTTGCCCACGCCGGGCAGGCTGCTCATAGCGTTTACTGCATCTTCAATAAGTTTTGAGGGGTATTGTTCCACCTTGTAAAAATAAGTAATTACAGTATACAAAGGGCTTGCGGCACAAAAACAATCTACCTAAAAGTATTAACATAGCCTGTGTAATAATTGGTTAACAATATACTTTGAACAATGAATGATAATTATATATTTGTTACTTAGAAACCATCAAAACCAAGGTATTATGATTCGACTTTCTACTCGTATACTCGGAGTATTTGCAGCAATGCTATTGCTGGCAAATGTGAGCCGGGCACAAGATTTTTCAGGCTATGTAAATAGCGAATATTCGGGCGCACAAGGCATGTTTACCAACCCGGCATCGGCTGCTGATAGCCGCTACCTGGTAGATATTAACTTGCTAAGCTTTGGCTTTAACGCCTACAACAATGCCGTAGGCATTGACCCTAAAGTGTTAACCCACCCCGATTATTTTAACGACCCCGATTTTGAAACCAAATACATGGTGTACCGCCTTACTGGTGGCAACAAATCGGCCGTTATACAAGCTAACGTTTACGGCCCCAGCGCGCTGGTTATGATTAACCAGTTTATGGCCTTTGGCCTAAGCAGCCGTATGCGCATGGGTGTTACGGTAAATAACGTAAGCAATAGTTTGGTTGATTTAGCCCGCAACGGTTTTGACCAACAATCATTATTCAACACCCCACTTAACGAAAAAGATGCCCGCGTAAGTGCCCACACATGGGCTGAGTATGGCTTAACCTGGGGGCAAGTTGTAAAAGCCAAAGGCAAGCACTTTGTAAAAGTGGGCGCTACGGTAAAATTGTTACAAGGCTTTTCATCGGCCTATGTTTACATGGACGATGTTAACTACAACTTTAAAAACCAAGACACTCTTTCATTTAACAATGCCAACTTTGGCTACGGCCACGCCGAAAATTTTGATTGGAACGACCCAAAATTCAACTTTGATTTTATTGCCAAACCATCAGTAGGGTTTGACCTTGGTGCGGTATATGAATGGAGGCCCAATGTACCCGATGGCGATTACGTTGACCCATCGGACCCGATGAAATACAAACTGCGCTTTGGCTTATCTATATTAGATATAGGCCGGTTGAAATACCGCAAATTCCAGTCGAACGACTTTATTGCCAACGTAAACGATTATCCGCTAAATAACCTATCGGTTGGCAGCATTGACGAGCTAGACAGTACCATAGCTGCCGATTTTAACCTGCAAGCTGCACCAACCAGCTACAAAGTAAACCTACCCACCAGCATTAATGCACAGGTAGACTGGAGCATTGTACGCCGCTTGTTTTTAAACTTTAATGCCTACATGGCCATTAACCCTAAAAAGAACCGCAGCTATATTAACAGTACCAGCTTGTATACCCTTACCCCCCGCTACGAAGGCAAACTATGGGGCATTTACCTACCACAAACCATTAATCGTTTTGGCAAATACTACTCTGGCATTACCCTACGCTTTGGCCCGTTTGTAATTGGCTCTAACACCGTTATAAGCCAGCTTATACAAACCAAAGAAACCTACGGTGTAGATGTGCATGCAGGCTTTAGGATACCTATACTATATGCTTGGCAAAAAGCCAAAGAGGCCCCACCGGTTGTGTTGGATAAAGACGGCGACGGACTTGCCGACACCGATGATGCATGCCCTGAAATTGCCGGCCCTATTGATAACAAAGGTTGCCCTTGGCCAGACCGCGATGCCGATGGTACATTGGATAAAGATGACAACTGCCCCGATGTTGCAGGTAAAAAAGATTTGCAAGGCTGCCCCGACCGCGATGATGACATGATTCGTGATGACGATGACCGCTGCCCCGATGTTGCAGGCTTGAAAGAACTGCAAGGTTGTCCTGACCGCGACCTTGACGGTGTTGCCGACCTTGACGACCAATGCCCTGACAAAGCAGGCGACAAAGCCCACGCAGGCTGCCCTGACACTGACGGCGACGGCTTATTTGATAACGAAGATGCTTGCGTTGATGTAAAAGGTTTGGTTGAAAATAAAGGTTGCCCTTATGCTGATAAGGATGGCGACGGCATTAAAGACACTGAAGACAACTGCCCAGACCAAGCCGGACCAATGGAAAACAAAGGTTGCCCTTGGAGCGATATGGACAATGACGGTGTGTTTGACAAAGACGATATGTGCCCTAAAACCCCCGGCACACTTGCAAACAAAGGCTGCCCTGAGATTGAGAAAAAAGAACAAGAGGTATTAGACCTTGCTTTCCAAAACCTTGAGTTTGAAACAGGTAAAGCCATTATTCGCACATCGTCTTACGAATCGTTAAACCGTTTGGCTGAACTGCTTGTTAAAAAACCAAGCTATAAGCTACGCATATCAGGCCATACAGATAATGTTGGCAACGATGCATCTAACATGACCCTATCAAAAAACCGTGCGTTAGCTGTTAAAAAATACCTTGCTGATAAAGGCGTAAACGTTGATAAGCTTATGGCTGAATGGTTTGGCGAAACCCAACCAATTGTACCTAATGATACACCTGCTAATAAACAGAAAAACCGCCGTGTAGAAATGAAGGTGGTATTTGATTAACCTCTTTTAAATACTTGTTTTAGCAAAAATCCCCCTTGGTTTTTCCTTGGGGGATTTTTGTTTTATGCCCAACACATAGCAGGTTTTTGAATTAACAATAGCGTAGATATCTTTCAACAATTTAACACCTTCAATTTTTATGCGATTTTTTACTGTTTTCATTCAAAAAAATCGCTTTTTTATCGGTTTTTAATCAAAAAACAGCGTTTTTTAATCGTTTTTTAGCACTAAAAATGCGTTTGAGGATATAAGTTTACCCCGCTATTTACAAGCTTTGTAGCAAATATAGCGCGGCTATTTAGCAAACTTAGGGCAACAAAAAAACCCTTGCCAAAGGCAAGGGTTTTCCCAATAAAATATATTCAGCAAAAATTATTTCATTATGCAGCGTCCGAAAAAATTGGAAAAGAAATTAAT